>NZ_JBDLLU010000004.1 GCF_039749495.1 Dehalogenimonas sp. THU2
ATAATACACATTTCGGGTTGAAATCACGCCCAGGGCGTTTTGAATATCAGTCAACAGCTCGTCATCATACCGCCCGGACACGATATCCAATACATCCCGCCTGGTCAGTGACGCGACCTCTTTGTCGCTTAGGGTATCGACCGGCATCTCACCGGATATAAACAGCACGTTCCCGTTGTGGGATTGATTGATGGCGATTGATTGGGCCAGTGTTGATTTACCCAGCCCAGAGTCTGCGCCCATGATTATCAGCTGACCGCCAAAGAAACCACCGCCGAGTTGATGGTCAAGGTCATAAAATCCGGTCGGTATTGACGGGTCCATCTCACCACGGGACAACTTCTCGTATCGGTCGTAAAGCTGTTCAGCACGTTCCTGCGGGCCAATGATTTCCTGACTTCCACCCTGCCGACGTAATTGAACAACCAGCTGATCCGCTGCGGCCAGACTGGCGTCAAGGTCAGGGTCGGCGGTATAGCCGATTTTCTGGATCTGATTGCCGACCGTTATCAACCGGCGATTGACTGACAGCCGGTGAACGATGGTGGCGTAGTGATATGCGTCCAATGAGGTCGGAACGGCATTGATGGTGTGGGATAAATACGGTCCGAGTTTATTGTCGGTGCGTTCAAGTTCTTGGTTGACGGTCACCTGGTTGATGCCAACACCGCGCTCCCTGAGAGAGAGCATCGCCGTGTATGCACACCGAGCGGAATCGGTGTAGAAATCCTCCGGCAGCAGAATGTCGGCGAATTCTTTCAGCACGGCAGAATCAATCAGGACGGAACCTATGACTGAATCCTCGGCGTTGGTATTGTGCGGGGGTAGCTTATCGAGCGGCATCGATGTGTCAAACGGCATTGACGACCACCTCCCTGTTGTTCAGCTTACGATGGCCATTTCCTGACGGACGAGCGGCATCGCCCCGGAGCACTTTGTCCATGTATCTGGCAGGTGACCGCGCACTGGCGATGGCGGCAGCACGAGCGGCATCGCGCACCTTTTCCTCGCCATGTTCGTCAACCATCGTTTTCAGAGTCTCGGCGATAGCTGGAGTAACGGCATACCCAGTATTGGACTCAAAAAACTTAACAACATCATCATCATCCCCTTGGGGGGTTAGGGGGGTAGATGTTTTATTTAGTTTAGTTTTATTTAATTGTTGAACACTCGTTGAACGGTCGTTGAACGGTCGTTGAACGGTCGTTGACTTTTTACGTTTAGAAGCTGATATTTTTCCGGCCTGTCGGCGCTGTTCAATGGAGTCTTGATACTCTCCCATATTGCGATTTAACCGGGGTGAAAAAAACTTTTCTGCATCCATTTTTAACAGACCGAAACTGACACAATGGTCGATGAATTTTTTGGCGTCGGCGGGTTCGCATTTCATTTCCTCGCTTAAGGACTCAAAGACGAATTCAGAGTACTGCAGACTGTATTCGGACTCGCCTCTGAGTGTCTCGATGATAAACCAAAACCAGCCATAACCCTCCCAGCCGTAATGTTTACGCAAAGCCCTGATTTTTAGATCTGTATGGGCGTTGTAGTCATGAGCGAAATAGTAGGTGTCTTTATTCACCCTTCACCTCCAGACATTCCCGGTGCATCAGGTCTCCTTCACCGGCTTGAGGGAATCCATTCTCCCGGGACCCGCGTACCAGGTAGCAAGGATAACCGCGATAGATCGGGAAGCCGCAGACCTCGCACTTGGCCCCGCGGGGGGCCTCAACCAAAGATATCCAATGGCGGCCGGTGCTGAAACGTTGAGTCATTACGCCAGTAGTCATCATTTAGCCTCCTGGTTAAAGGTGATAATCAACCCGTCGCACATCCCTACAACTGCTTTCAAAGCCGTATCCCGGCCTTCGTCAAAGCCGATAGATCTGACTTTCAGGACAATGGTAGCCGCGTCAGCAGCTGGTATGCCGTAATCCCGGCTCATGGTGTTGATGACGTCCAGCAGATCCCTGCCGAGGTCGGATAAGTTGGGCATTGTGGCGGTGGTCATGATTTTGGCTCCTTTGCTTTTTTGCTTGCCGGGCAGCTGCACTTGGGATATACTTCTAGGCAACTGGGGCAACGGATGATTTTCATGGCTGGTTGCTCCTTTCGGCGGGGAGTTCCTAGCTCCCCGCCATATTCATTTTTATTCGATAAAGCCGCTTCAGTTCTCTAAGGTCGTTTGTTTTTGGAATTCGGCCTTCCCCAAGTCCTACTTCCTCCGACGTTTTATTTTTGGCCTGAGCGGCTTTAATCTCCGATAGAGTTTTCCTCCGGGGACGCCCGGGACCGCGCTTAACTGGCAACATTGGTATCATCTTTCAGGTACTCAATTACGTCCGGGATGAGGTCAGGGAATGTACGGACGATGGCGCGAAGTAGAGTAAGTCCAGGTGCCCGTTTTAGGTTTTTATGCTGCGCCCAAGTTGTCCGTGGAATATCAAGTCGGGCTGAAAAATCAGAGTCATTGAGATTTTGAGATTGTTTGTAACTCAGAAGTTTCTTCAAGAGTTCTGCGTCTTGTGTTTCTAACATGACGCAATTGTAAATAAAATGACGCAAAATAGTCAAGGGTATTGGCGTTGGTATATGACGCATTAGCTAACTAAAAGACGCAACAGTATATACCAATTTCGTCTATTTTCAGCATATATCTTGAGTATTTGAGACTTTAAGCGTTACAATTGCGTCATACATGGATAGCTTAAAAGATACAATCAAGACCTTAAGGAAGGCTCGCGGATGGACGCAGGGACAATTGGCGGTTAAATCCGGGTTGCCACGAACGACGATTGTGTCATTGGAAAATAGGGGTGCGTCACGTCCAAGCGGTGCGACGCTTAACGGGTTAGCGTCTGCTTTCCGTATTCCCGTGAGTGAACTTTTAGGGAAACCTGATCCAAGTAAGCAATCAGGAGCAGAATCCCCGGACGACATCCTCGAACGTTACCGCTTGGCGGCACCGATATCCATACCGGTTTATGACCATTTCGTCATCCATGCAGGCACGGCTGCCGAGGCTCCGTCTGAATATATCTATCGACCCCGCGCTCAGGCAGCTCCGGGGAATATCGAGGGTTATAGAGTCCAGGGTAATTGCATGGAGCCGGAAATACAGGACGGTTCAATTGTTACGGTTGACCGTGACCGCGCGCCCCAGGTGGGCAATATCATTTTGTGCGCAATCGATGGTGAGGTCCTGATAGGGCGGATTATCGAGAGGGATGGGAAATTGTATCTCCGAAATGGTCACGGTGACCACTTGCTGGGAGATTGCCAGGCGCATGCCGTTGTAATAGACGTGACTAAGAGGCTAGTGTGACTATTACCATACCGGATTGGCTATTCTGGGGTGCTCTTATCGCCTTAGCCTTTTATCTAGGTATGCAAAGAGGCCGGCGCGGTGGCGGTGGATTTAACATAAACATAGTTAAAATCCTTGTTGGTTTTGTTGCCGTGGCTTTGTCCTTCGTTTCACTCCTAGGATTACTATTGTTTATTTCACCGTCGTTGTATGTAGAGGTTGTCCAATTACTGCCGCGGGAAGTCATGAGATTTATTGAGGAAGGCATGATTACACGCTGGTTCCTGTTCGGCAGCACGTTCTCTTCACTGATATTCGTCGGCCTGACGATCGGGGCGTGGTGGCTGTATGCCCGTATCGACAATAGTGGCAGGATCAGAATCTAAGCGTCAGACAAACACTATCGGTCATAGCTAACAATTAGGGAAAACTTCAACAAAAGGAGGCGGCGAATTAGGGAACGCTTGACCGCTTTTTAAGACTAATTTCTGATAAGACCGAGGTCCCTGGTTCGAGACCAGGATGGCCCACCATAGTGTTCGGTAGACAGAACTCTTATCGTTTCCTCTTTCAAAGCCTTCGGCGTTAAAGGAATTGTATACCTCAAAACCGCCTTTTTATCGATCACCTCTATTTCTTTTACAAACGTCTTTATGAAGGCCTTCCTTTCAGTCAAAGCCCCGCTATCCAGTTCAATACGCAGGTCGTTCACGTAAGCATCGATTATCTTTGAATCCGCAAGCTCAATGCGCCTTTCTGAGAGAAGTCCCTCTAGCTGCAACTTCCTGTCCTTGAGGCTTTCAATGTGCAATCTTAGATCATGGATTCTCGGGGACAGGTCGCTCAGGTCAATCTTACGTGTCTCGACTGCGTCATAGAGGCTCTCTAACCGGCGGTTGGCATCAAGCATCTCCGCCGAAATTGAATTGAATTCATCTCTATAGGTATTAGAGGTGACATCCATTTCCTCGTTAACGAGTCCGACCAGTTTATAGAGGTTGCTGGTGGTTAAAATGTTTTCCTTGATTTTCCGGATCACTTGGCCCTCGAATTTCGTGCTGTTGAGATATCCACCAAGGCAAGATCCGGTGCCTTTCTTGATAATGGTGCCGCAGGCGTAATAAGTAAACCTGCCGCTTTTTGCGTCCGCTCCTACCAGAGCTTTGCCACAATGACCGCAGCGAACCAGCCCGCTGAGCAAAAACTTACTGATAACTCGTTTGGGATGCATCCGGTTAGGGGCTCTTTCCCGCAACAAGCGCTGAACCTTGACGAACGTTTCCTTAGAGACAATCGGAGGAAATGCCCCTTCTACGCGGATCGGTTCAAATCCGCGTTTGTTTTGTCGACCCCAAACCATGATACCGAGATAGACTTCGTTGGCAAGGACGGCACGTACGCTTGTCTTGCCCCAGGTTTTACCCGCGGGCGAGGAGATCAATTTGGCATTCAATTCTTTGGCTATTTCGGTAAGTCCTTGGCCGTGAACTACTTTATCAAAGAGGGACGCGACCGTTTTGCCATCGCAAGTGTCAATTTCGAGCCTTGTGCGTTCCTTTGTGCCGTCTTTTACCTTAATCTTCCGATACCCATACGGGGCTTTATGAGACAGGTAAAAACCACGTGAGGCACTTTCTTTTAGACCTCGGGTTACCTCTTCCCCCAGGTTGTCGGAGTAGAACTCATCGAGGCTTTCAATAATGGCTTCCAACAGCCGGCCGGTCGGGGTGTCGTCAAAAGGCTCGTTGATAGAGACAACCTGAATTCCGTTTTTTCTCAGCAAAGCCTTATAGACGATCGAATCTTCACGACTGCGCGCGAATCGGGAATATTTCCAGACCAGTATCACGTCAAATGGCTTCGGCGTTCGACGTGCCAGAGACACCATTTCGCGGAAAGCAGGCCGGGCGGTTGTTCGGCCGGTTTCGGCTTCATCGATGAATTCTTTGACAACCTGGAAATGGTTCCTCGTTGCGTACTCTTTGAGAGCTCTCAGCTGGGCTGAAATTGACAGGTCGACATCCTGTTTGTCAGACGAAACCCTTGCATAGATTACGGCTCTTCTTTCAGGATTTTCCATTGCCTTCCTCCTAAAGATGTCGATGGAACGATTCCACCACCGTCGGGCATATGTTTTTAATTTGAGGTTCGAGAAGATGTTCATCGCGAGCCAGGAACACAACAAGCAGCACTTTTTCGATTCCCGTTCCGTCACCTACCACGGGTACCGCAAAAGCCGTGAGTTCGTCATCGTCGAAATCTGAATCGTAGGTTAGAGTGATACGTCGTACCAGGTGGGCTTTTTGGGATCTCACGGTCATGTCGACGAGTGAGCCCGGGAGAGCCCGCCTGCCTTTTTTGGGAAACAATCCGTCAATGCCGTAGATATTTGGTTCGGCATCTTCATTACAGCTAATGGTCCAGTAGGTGACTGCCCAGTCAATGGCATCGGCATCGTCTGGCTCGAAGAGGGCTCCATAAAAAAAGAGCTTGCCCTGGAGGATTTCGCCCATTCGAAGAAGCACTTGAGAATAACTCTTAGAGTAGGTTTGGGCAAGACCTACCACGTCGAATCCGGTTTTGAATGCGTTAGCCCGGAATTCTTTCTCTGGCAATAGAACCGCCGTAGCGAAACGGTTGGCAGCAAGGTGTCTGGTCCTCGTTTTCAGCGGTTCATAACTGCGATCAGCCTGGGCGAAGAGGGTTTCCATCATCTCTCGCATTTCGTGTAGGATCGTATTCTGGATGCCGCTAACCGTATCATCCTTCCGATAGTAAACATACAAGTGTCCGTTGCAGATTTCATGATAGCCACGGACGTTCCGAGGCATTTTATCCAGACCTGTTAACTCGAGCCCGCAACATGAAGCAACTGCCCTGAGAGCTTTCAGGTTCGACGGCAGGCCTTTCAAGTAAACCCGTCTGAATTCCTCCGCTTTTTCCTCCTCCGATGACGCACTTGGACTACCGTACTTCCTTGCCAAATACCCGCAGAAGGCTCGCAGATCATTGAGGCTTTTCACGCGCTGCGCCCTGGCAGCAGCTTCTTTCCGGTGGCTTTCTCATACATCTCAACGATAAACCGTTTGACCTCCGTGTTCAGTTCGCCGGCCATGCGAGTGCCGGATTGATAACGGGGATCGTTCATGACGTATTTGAAAGCCATTTCCACTTCTTGTTCGTCGCTAAGGATCGATTCAGAGCTTTCTTCAAGATGACCTGCCGCTCTTAGCAGATCACCAACTGAAACTTGGTAAATCGGCGCGAGGCGTTTCATGAACTCAGGTCCTGGGGGATTGCGCCGGCCATGTTCGATCTGAGTCAGATAAGAGTAAGAGATTCCGGTCTTCTGTGAGACCTCTCGTAGTGACAAACGTTGCTTCTGTCGCAACTGTCTAATGTACGCAGCAAAGTCTGGCATAGCGCCCTCCTTGTGTCAATACAATAGCACATATTGGTAATGATTGCAACTAGTATTTAACAACTTTCTGTCATATTCACTTCGATAAAAGTGACATTCTGACCTTGACTAGCCGGGACTGATGTTATACTATTGTGCGCATTAAATCATTCAGGAGTGTCACATGTTCAAAGTAGTTTTGAACAGGGACAACCTCGAAAAGGCAATGCTTCGCCGCAACCTTTCATGCAAATTGTTAGCCAACAACATCGGGCTTTCGCCGAGTTATCTTTCTCGAATCATCACCGGCAAGCAGCATCCAACAGCCTCCGTCCGTCAGACATTGCTTGATTACTTCAAGACCTATTCATTCGATGACCTATTCACCATCCAGGAAAACGGTGTTGACGAGCGAGACTGACGAACAGGTCATGGATAGTGGATTGCGGATACTAGCTCGCATGATTGCTCGTTTGTACCGAATGGATATTGCCAAGGCTAAAGAAAATGCGATAGAGGAGGAACCACATGCCGATCAAGGGAGTAACCGGGGTCATCAGGCTACCTAGGCTGGGCAAGATCAGGCTGGGACTACGAAAGGAATCCAGCGAGGGGTTTCCCTATCCTGTCCCCACCGACTATTTCGTCTGTCCGGACGAGGTGAGGAAAATCTTCGGAGAAAAACCCACCGAGCTTGCCATTATGCTGCCGACCGAGGACCCGAACCAATGGGCTGGTCAATACCTCCGGTGCTATTCATCCTATCGCGGCCTCATCTGCCGTGGCGACGGCGAGATGGCCTTGGCCAGGGTGAATGTGAAGACCGGCCGCATCGCCACCCATGAGGATGCGGAGACTGAGCTTAGGGAGATCACCTGCAGCCCGAAAACCTGTGCTCACTACGAGACCGGCCGCTGCAAGCGGGTAATGAACTTGCAGTTCCTCATCCCTGACTGCCCGGGCCTGGGCGTCTACCAGCTCGATACCAGTTCTTTTCATTCCATCGTCGGCATCAATTCAAGCCTCGAGCTTGTCAAGGCCGTGTGCGGGCGGCTGTCGATGATCCCGCTTTCTCTAAGGCTCATCGAGAAGGATGTGGAGGTCGACGGGAAGAAGAAGACCGTCCGAATACTGTCCTTGACCGCTTCATACACGCTGGCGGAAATCCAGAAATTCGCCCAGATGCCGCCGGGCCAGGTGCTGGTCCTGCCGCCCCCTGACAGCGAAGCGCCGGACGACCTTTTCCCTGAGGAGGTAATCAACAAGGGGAGTGTCAGGCTCGAAGATGGAGTCACCGAACGCGACTTGATCAGGCTCTGGGACCTGGCTAAAAGCAAGGTCTGGCAGCTCGATATCCGGGAGCACCAACTGAAACAGTGGTTTGATAAGCACTGCCACATCAATGTCGAAATGGACGACTTCAACTGGCCGCTGCCGCCGGCGAAATTCACCGCCGAAGGCCTTAACCGTTTTCTCAAGGCCGTTGACCGCGACGCCGCCTGCTAACCCGAATATCGCCATGAACGACATGAGCGGTGAGACAACCGTAGCCGGAGGCGTGTTCTCAGAGGCCATGCCGGAACTTCTGGAGTGTCACTTGAGGCATCTGGAAGAAACCGGCCTTGACCTCGACATCATTCGGGAGCGGAAGTACCGGAGCATCGTATGCAAGGCCGAGCTGGGAAGGTTCGGCTTTGCACCCGCCCAGCAGCACGTGCCCGGGCTCCTTATCCCCTTATGGGGCGTCGACGGGCAGGCGGCCGGCTACCAGTTCCGGTCCGACAACCCCCGCACCAATAACCAGGGCAAGACGGTCAAATACGAGCTGCCGGCAGGATCAGCAAACCGGCTCGACTGCCCGCCTCGCTGCCATAAAGCTCTCGGCAATCCGAAGGTCCCTCTCTGGATTACCGAGGGATCGAAGAAGGCCGATGCTTTGGCCGGCCGCGGCGCCTGCGCTGTTTCAGTAACCGGTGTCTGGGGCTTCAAGGGCAAGAACGAGTTTGGCGGCGTCACCTTCCTCGCCGATTGGGACTATATTGCCCTTAAAGACCGCACCGTTTACCTCGCCTTCGACTCCGATATCGTTACCAAGGAGCCGGTGAGGAAAGCGCTGTCGCATGTCGCCGAGCACATCCGGCGCAAAGGGGCGGCAGTGCAAATCATCCAACTGCCACAACTGGAAGGCCAGGGCAAGACGGGCATCGACGACTACCTGCTCAAGCATTCCCTCGCCGACGCCGAAAAACTCCTCGGCGAGTTCAAGCTGGAGGAGGAGGATCGGGAACGCTATGTCCCCGGCTTCATCCTCCGCGACGGCACGGTGGGCGAGATGGTGGTCGATGAAGACGACCGGTATTTCATGGTTTCGGACGGCGGCAGGGTGAAAAAGGTTCGGCAATACGACACTTCGAAGGTGACCTACCTGCCTACATCTGATCTGCTAGTCGGTCATGTGGTGCACTTCGCCCCCGGCGCCACGCCATATGACTCTCAGGCAAAACTCTTCGGAGAGGTAAAGGGCTTCATTCATCGGTATATGGAACTGCCGGCCGACTTCGAGGAGATCGCTTCGCTCTACGTTCTTTTAAGCTGGGTGTACGAGTTTGCCCCGTCGATTCCATACCTCCGGGTAATTGGCGACTGGGGGACCGGCAAGACGCGTTTCTTACAGGTCGTCGGTAGCGTCTGTTTCCGGCCGATGTTTGCCTCAGGCGCTACCACGCCGTCGCCGATCTTTCGCATCCTGGAGCAATTCCGGGGAACGCTGGTGCTTGATGAAGCCGACTTCAAGGATTCTTCCGCCTGGACTGAGATGGTGAAGCTTCTCAATAACGGCTACCGGCCGGGCATGCCGGTCCTTAGAGCCGACAAAGAAAACGGGAAATGGTTTCCCCGGGGCTACCAGGTGTTCGGTCCGAAACTTCTATCGACCAGGTTTCCATTCAGCGATGAAGCCCTGGAAAGCCGGTGCCTTACCTCCGAAATGATGCCGCTCACCCGCGACGACATCCCCCGGGTGCTGCCGGCGTCTTTCGACAAAGAGGTCGGGACCCTAAGATCAAAGCTATTAACCTTTCGTCTCCACAACCTGTGCCGCCTCAAAGGTAAAACCTTTGGCAACGAACTCCTCGAACCCAATCTGCAGCCGCGCCTCCAGGAGATACTCATTCCCATGAAGGCGATGCTTAACGGCGACCACGCCATGGCGGAGGCGCTGGGCAGTTTCGTCCACCGGCTGCAGGAATCACTTTATACGAGACGCCGGGAGAGCGACTCCGGACGGGTGCTTGCCGCCATGATCGATCTGCATCGAGAGAATCAGGAACTGTCCCTTAAAAACATCGCACTAAGCGCCAGTGCCATGGATGAAGAGGAGGCTCCGTTCAATCCGGAAAAGGCCGGCTGGCTGACCCGGAGACTGGGCTTTCAAAAAGAGAAGGGTATCTTGTCGAGGCGAAGGGTGGTCTGCTGGGATCAGGCAAGGGTCGAAAGCCTGGTCAAGCAATACGGCCTTAAGCTTGAACCCCCCGTATCCGAGAAAAAACCTTTCACTCCTTTCGAACCTTTCGAAACAGCTTTGGATTCACCGAAAGGTTTTCAACACTCCGAAAAACCTTTCGGGGGAAATCCCGCCGAATTAGCTTTGGAGAGCGCGAAAGGCGTCGAAACCGGGGAAAAACCTTTCGGAAAACCTTTCGTACGTGAGCCTGAACGTGAGGCGAAAGGTTTGAAAGGTTCGAAAGGTTCTGGCGGGAATACGGCGCCCCATCATCAGCCGGAGGGAACGACATGAAGAAGAAACGGACTCTCTATGAATGCGCCCATGCCGGAGCGCATGGTAAGAGAATTTTCTGCCGCAGGGGATTTCCTCTGTCCGACAAGGCGGGAAACGGCGGTATCGACATCATCCGGCTGGCCCGCGGCGAACCGTTGGCGCTCGACGTCTGCCAGGCTTGCCTTGATTTCAACCGACTAGGACCGGCTGTCCCGGACGGGGAGCGCGGCTGGCTCAAAAAGAAAGAGGTGCCAAAAAGATGATCGATTTTCTGGGAAGACTCTACGAAAGCCTGTGGCGCCGGGTCGGCGGGAAACCCTGGACCGAGCTCATCCGCGACGACCAGAAGAAGTCGCCCCTCATCTTCATGCTTATCTTTCTGGGCCTTGGCATGCTGCTTATCAAGCTCGGCGGCAAGTACTGGTGGCAGGTCCTAATTGGCTTCGTCCTCGGGATCCTGTGCGGCCATTTTTGGTGGTGATGCCATGGAAGAACGATTTAACCGTATCAAGAGGATGCAGCAAGACCTGGCAAATGAGCTTCAAGTGTTCATGTGCGAGCTCTTTACCAGCGCCGCGGACCCGGCTACCGTCATGAGCTTCGCCCAGAGGCTGGGCGTGGACATTCCGGCGGGGAGGTCTTTGTCTCCCCAACAGCCGCTCAATGATCCGTACCGAATCCTCGGCTGTGACCGGGCGACGCCCCAGGAGCAGGTGCGACGGCGCTACCTGGACCTGCTCCGAAAACTCCACCCCGATACCGCTGGCATCAAGGGCACGGAGTATCTGACCCAACTGGTGACGGAGGCCTTCAAGAAGATCTCTGTCGAGAGGATGTGGTAACGGTGAAGGATGAAAGCGTCCTGGAACAACTTTCCGAGATCGCCCGTTTCGAGGCATCGGTCGACATGGAGAAAGACTACCGTATCGGCTGGGGCTGGCGCCAGGTGAGGATCTGGCCGGCGACGCTTTCCAAGCTCTTCAAAGAAGGCTACCTCGAAAACGTCTTTCGCTCCAACTCCCACACCGGTTACCGGCTGAGCGAGCTCGGTAAAAGTCTTCTTTCAGCCGAGAATGCGCCGCCTCAGACACGCCAGGAGCCAAAACTGGCGGCGCCCGATTCCCTTTTTGCCGATATCATCGGGCATGACGGCGTAAAAGAGCTTCTGAGGGCCTCGCTTCTGGCTGAAAAGCCGGTGCACGTCCTTCTCACCGGGCCGCCCGCCCTGGCCAAGACGCTTTTCCTTTGGGACATCGAAAAGGCTGGCGGCGAGAAGGCCATCTGGCTGGTGGGCTCGGCGACGTCGAAGGCCGGGCTGTGGGATCTCGTCGCCGGGAGGGAGCCGTCGATCCTTCTTATCGACGAGATCGACAAGATGAACGCCGCCGATACCGCGGCGCTTTTAACCATGATGGAAGGCGGTCGCCTGGTCCGGGCCAAAAGAGGCCGCGAGCTTAACATCAACAATCCCCTGTGGGTGGTAGCCGCATCAAACCGGTGCGAGAAACTGTCGCCGGAACTCCGGTCGCGGTTTGCAATCCGGAACCTTAATCCATACAGCCGGGCGGAATACCTCGCGGTGGTTAAAGGCGTCCTCGTTCGCTCGGAGGGCTTGAGCCTCGAGCTTGCAGCTGAGGTCGCCGGCAGGCTAGACGGGCTGACCCAGAACGTCCGGGATGCCATCAGGGTGGCCAGGCTGGCGCCGCAGCTCGGCGTCGAGAAGGCGATCAAATTACTTCTGGGAGGAGCGTCAAGTGAAAACTGAGAAGGAAATCAGGCAGAAGCTGGAGTACTACCGGGGAATCCTTGGAGTCATCAAGGCTAAAAGGACCAGGACAAGGTCGAGCGGCTTCGGGAGATGCACGAGGCCTTTTCCCGAGGATGCCCTGCACTTACTCACTGCTGGGGCTAACGCCGACGAGGTCATCACCGATTTCCCTCCGGCCGAGCAGGAGTTCATCAGGCAGTGGTTTGGTTCGCTTTCAGCAAGCGCCTTGCAGCTTGTCACCGCGCTCTCAGGTATCCTCGGCTGGGTGCTCGATGAGGCCGAAGCGGCGGAGGGGGTGACCCCCCACCAGGCAAAACAGCTTCAAAATGAAGGGTCTATGGGTGGTTGAAAACCAACCATTTAGCTTTGTTGGCCGCAACCAGTTCAGCGCCGGTTTGCGATTAACGCCAAAACCAGCGGTGAACCATTTTAGCTTTGGCGGTTGAAAGAGAGGATATATGGATGACCAGTTTATCGAGAAGGTGAAGGAGCTTGCGGCGGGCGGCGATTCGCAGCGCACGATTGCCGAGAAACTCAACGTGTCCCGAAGCCAGGTACAGAAGGTACTCGCTGCCCCAAAGATATCAGAAGACGACGCTCCTCTAGCGTCTGAGGAACAGCTGCGGAAGATCATTCGCGAAGAACTGAAAAGCGCCCGCGATTCGGCCCAGGCCGACGACAAAGAAAAGGCCAACGGCCAGTTCCCGATGGTCCGGAAAATGGGCGGCGGTATGGAAGTCATCTCTCCTGAGGCTGTGTTACGCCAGTACATGGGCGGCACTCCGGAGGAAGAAATCGAACTTCGAGCGATCATGAAGTTCCGGGCGTCCATGCTCATGGTCATGGACCTGGTGAACATCCAGAAGGGTTCAGCCGAGGCCGATGCCAAGCGGATGATCCCGATCCTGAGCCTTATGAAGGAAACGAGGGAAGAGCAGGATGCCGCTGCCGCCAGGGCCAAAGCCTCGAGTGAAGAAATCGCCGACCGGGCGGCGCACGAAACAGCGGCTCACCTTTTCGGCGCCATTTCCCAAAACAACACCCAGGTAAGTGGCTCGCTGGAGCAGATAAGGCAGATTCTTAATGGCAAGAACGACGATCCGTTCAGCCGGCTTATGAACATGATGCAGTCGATGCAGAGCCTGTCGCAGATGTTCGGTATGCCGATGCCGGGCATGATGCCCGGCTCTCCGCCGCCTGTCTCACCCGGCACCCAGCCACCACCAAACCCGCAACCTATCGAACGACATAAGATAAACGAAATGGAGGAAAAAGATGTTTGATTTCATGCAGATGGCCAGCTCACCCCAGTCCCAGGAGATGATGTTCCGAATGATGAGCCGGCAGATGGGTCAGGCGCCGCCAGAGGTCAGGGATGCGGTTGCCCGGGTGGAGGTGATCATCAAGAAAGGCGAGCGTGGCTTCGAGCTTCGCATGAGCCACAGCGACAACGCCAAAGTTGAAGATATGACTAAACAGTCGATTGAAAGTTGGGTTGACCTTCTGAGCCGGGGCTTCCAGGCTGTGGGCTACAAAGTGAAGATCTATGAATAGTTGGTTTTCGCCCATGTACTGGCTGTTGTTTCTGGCGCTATGGCGAGTCTCTTACGAGGCAGCCAATAACGGAGAACAGTTCGATCACAAAAAAACTCCGCCAAAGCATGCATCGGAGTCGACTTATATTTTACCGACTCGCCAAAAGGAGTGGACGGAAAGGGCAATCCGAAAGTACGCACAAGCTCAAGATAGAAAATGGCAGAAATGGAACCAAGCCATGTTTGAGATGGATTGAATAACCTCTCATTGTTTAGCCCTACTTAACCAAGTTCTCCGGAACTTATGGACCAAGAGGTTTCTCTGCACTCTGAGAAGTCTATCAGGAGTACCTGATCGTTATCAGATAGCTTGTCTTCATTGACTGTATCAGATTTAGCTATATAATGTAGCATGATGGCTGAAAGACAGATACTCGATCATCTCTATGATTACATCGACATTGACAACGATGATTTTCGGTTAGCCAGTAACCCTCTTATAAGCAAAGAGTTAAATCGTTTAGCGAATATCTCTCACTTAGGACTGATCGGTAAAATCAGACCACTTGCGAGGCATACGAAACTCGAGCATGCTTATGGGGTTTACTATTTGTGCCAACTCATGTCCCAGAATACTCGGGGGTTGGTAAGAGACAAGAAGGTTTTTCGCCTCGGAGGCTTATTCCACGGGATCGGCCATTTACCTTTTTCTTATGATATCGAATTTATTATTTCTAAACTTGCCGTCGTTCATGAAACAACAAAATCATTCGTTCATCGTGTCATCGAAGATTGTGTCGCTTTTTGCGGTGAAGATCCCGAAATCAACGAGTCATCAAAAAACATGATGATCTCATTCAACTATTATGAATTACATAAATGGTTTGCGGTTTATAAGATCAAACAAATTCCTGCTCTGAATAACGAATTAGGAAAAAATATCGCTCGTCTGATTTTGAATCCCTCGAATACGGAAACTTGGCTTCTCTCTGGTCTAGATAGATTAGATTGCGTTTTGAGAGATATGCATCATCTGGCTCTTGGAAAAATTGAGGTGAATCTGATTCCCCTGTTTAAACAATTTGGGAAAGACTTTACTGGATGCATAACGCAACCAACATTCCTCGCTTTCATTGAGAAGGGTGGGGTGTGCCTTGAAGAGAGCGTCTACAATTCACACCACGAAAAGTGTTTGGCGGCGATAGTGCAGCAATCGATATTTGAAGAAATATTCAATAACCATCTGTCTGCGGAAGAGTTGCTATCCCTGACCGATGCTGAACTTGATACTCGTATGAAAACGTTCAACTCCCGGCAAATCGATCTCGCAACCGAAACAGCCAAGGTATTAAGAGGCGATTTTCTACGTGTAGGTGCGTTTTCATGTGATTTTGGGGGATATGATTTCGTCGACGCTGAAAAAAGAATTGCTGGGACGAACCAGGCCGGTCTTTGCGCATATCCAAAGAATAAAGGCATCTTTGTTCAATGTATTCCTAATAATGGGAACAGAAATGAACTTAGTGTTATCGAAAATGGCGGTTTCACTTGTATAAATTATGATACTCATCGTAAGGATCCAAGTAGCGCCATCAGAGCCTTGGCAAATGTTGAGGAATTTTTTCCGGATAATAGGTCGGGAACCGAAATGTCCGCACGTGATAATGCAGTGCGATTTCTTTTTGGGACCGATAACATAAGGTGTAATTTCCAGAAATATCACGACGATATTATTAACCATATCCGGATGCTGATTCCGAAAAGAGAACTCCAGAGCGACTTGTTCCATGAATCATGGAAACAAAGGGAATGGGGTATATTTGAAAAGGTATTCTACGAAAAAATAAATTGGCCCGAAGAACACTTCATCTATTATCCTGAACACTGGAACACGACGATAATTGAGACTGTTATTCGTAAGATTAGACCTAGTAATCTACGAAAAAAAGAAGGGGAATCAGACCGCACCTTTCAAGAACGAAAAGAGCGAATGCTGGAGTATCATGAATATCTTGAAAAAGTCCTTGACCTCAGAACGCAAAGTTATCGCGGATGGGTGCTACCTTCTGTCGAAATATATGATGACTCCGATCCTACCCGGAGAAATGCAGAAATCGATGTGCTCTCAATATACATCGACAATCGGAAAAAAGTAATCATTGATCTTAGAGAAGTGAGTTATAATAATAGCCCCGAAAACCGAATGGATAAATATACAAACGCGGGCATGTTAATACAGCGGATAAAAGAGAGATTCTCTACTGGACTGGAACTACACACCTATTTTAATGGAGAAGAAATTCGAAAGTGGCCGGAGCGATAACATGACAACGAGACGTACTTCTGGGGAGAGAGTCTCTTTCACTGCACACAAAAAGGTATCCGTACCTCACAAAGTGAAATTCGTGACGAATTCAGGGAAGACGGTGCGTTTTACTGCACGAAAGGTTGTTACAGTTCCCGTAAAGGTCACATTTCGAAGAAAAAGAAGTTAGGCTTAGCGACACGATGATACAGTCACGATTTAAACGCAATCCAACGATCTAAAGCTAAAATACCCTCACCCTATTGACAGGCTGAGGAGAGCCTGTATAATTTGAAACCGTAAGCCTCGTGAGCTTGCCGGAAAAACCCGGCTCACGAGGCTCGTTGTTTTTCACGGCAGCTCACAGGCTTTAACAAGGGGTCAGCACTCTGGATCGGCAAGGTTCAGGCTGACCCCTTCGCCTTTCCGACCAGAGTGCACCCCAAAGATTGTCCCGGCCGCGAACGGACCGAGACTAACAAGGAGGTGCCCGCATGGGTAAGTACGCCAGCTGGAACGACCTGGAAAAGAATGTCCCCGTCGCCTATCAGGAGAAAGCCACCCCCGAAGCCTTCCGCACCGGTATGAACGGCATCGCGCCGTCCGGTCTGAAGGTCAAGGAAGGCCGGGTAAGCCATTATCGCGACGGCGTCGACGGCAAGGGTCCGGTCATGGTTAGCGGCTACAAGCGCGCCATGTTCGAATAGCGCCACCTTCGCCTGGCGCCCTCCCCTGGAAACTTGTTTGAGATCCCTTACCGCCGTCGCGGCGGCGGTGAGGGTGATAGCCCAAGGGAGGCGGCGCCAGGCTACCACATGAAGATCAACCGAAAACAGTAAGGAGAAAACAATGTACAGAGTACAACAGATCAGCGGGCCGTTCGCACCGGGCCAGGCGGGTCCGATGCAGGTGGCCGGGCCTTCCGCCTACTACCCGAGCCAGACCACCGATCCCTTCTCGGGGATGTTTTCCGCCATGATGCCCATGATCATGATGGTGATGATGATGGCTATCATCATGCCCATGATGAAGGGCGTCACGTCCAAGGACTGAACCAAAACGAAGTTGACTACAGGAGGTAGCTAAAACATGTATCCCGCCCAGCAGTTCAACACCCAGCAGGTCCGCCCGCAGCAGTATCAGTACGGCAC
The DNA here is from genome assembly GCF_039749495.1 of Dehalogenimonas sp. THU2. NCBI lineage: Bacteria > Bacillati > Chloroflexota > Dehalococcoidia > Dehalococcoidales > Dehalococcoidaceae > Dehalogenimonas > Dehalogenimonas sp. THU2. The sequence goes on from NZ_JBDLLU010000004.1 coordinate 17,242, forward strand.
TGTCGGCGGCTACTACCCGCTTCAGACCACCGACATGACGAGCATGTTCTCGGCCATGATGCCGATGATCATGATGGTGATGATGATGGCCATCCTGATGCCGATGATGAAGGGAATAACATCCAAGTCCTAGGCGGTTCTCGCCGAACGAAGGAGACTAGCAAATGAAGAAAGAGAATATCCCGCAACAATACCCGGGTTATCCCGGGACGCGGCCTCCCAAGGGCTGGGTGCCCCCGCTCGGGCAGTCGCTCGCCCTGCTCGGCGTGTACGACAACGAGTCGGGGAGTTGGATGGGTCTGCCGCTCCAGGTCTTCCGGGAAGCCCTGCTTAACGCCGAGGCTATCCACACCGAAGATCGCATCGATGAGCGCGACAGGGTCGAGGTGACCGTGCCTGACGCGTCTGCCCAGGATGTCGTGAAGACCGTCGAGCTCGAGGTGCCGGCCGGCGAGGTCTGGTTTTTAAACCGCCTCAACCTTGTCACCGAGGCCGAGGTTTCGGGCAACGTCCGGGTATCGAAGTTCCCGAAGACGGATACCATCGACAAGAAGTATCTCGGTACCGACCAGGCGGCTGGCGCTAACACCAACTACGACCTCTCCGCGGCCGGACAGCTCGGCGCCGATCTACGGCTTGTCGGCGGCGATAAGCTGACCGTGGTCGCCACGGTGACTGCCGCCGGCGGCACAACCGCAGCCCGCAAGGTGACCCTTAATCCGTACGGCCGCAAGGCAAGGCGGCTAATCTAAGCGTAGGGAGGCTTCCCATGCCCTATGCGATGGTGCCGCCGGGCTACCGGGCTGTCCCGCTCGGCCAAGCCGCAAGCACTCAGGAACTGGGCGCCTTCGCCCCGCTCGAAGAGAGCTCGGATGAAGGCGCTCTTTTCTTAGCCCGGCTAGACTTCGAGGAATTCCCTTCGGCCGAGATGCTGGCGCAGCTGGAGGTGGCTTTTACCGATGCCGGCGTCGAGCACTGGCCGGGTTACCAGTACGTCGTCCATGCCGATTCCGGCCGGACCTCGGTATACCTTGCCTGGCAGAAGGGCATGGCCTGGTTGCCGATCATTGCCGGCATCATCGGCTTCATCGCTCTGCCGCCGCTGGTCGGTACCGTCATCTGGTGGCTTATTCCGGAGGACGTGAAAAACCTCATCAGCAGCCTCATCAACATGGGCATGATGCTGCTCGTGATGTACATCCTGATGCAGGTCATGAAACCGCTGGCCGCGCCTGGTAAGCCCAAGAAACTACCCGAGGCAAAATCATGAACGGCTATCCCACAGAATACGACCAATATCAGCCGATGTTCTGGCAGGCGGCGGTCTCGGGCGTTATCGGCATCGCCATGATGGTCGCGATGGGCGCCTGGGCGCTGTCGATGGTAAGGAAAGCCCTCAAGGGCGAGGATGTGGAGTTCCCGCTGTGAGCCGGGCACTTTCGGTGATGGGCGGCGTATCCGGCGATGTCTTCTGGGACCTGCCGCCGTGGCTCTACTATACCCCAGGCTATGATCTGGGTCTTTCCGTTTACGTGGCCAATCCCACGGACATGGAGCAGGAATACGCCCTCTTAGCCCGGCTGTCGCGGGACGCAACCCAGATCAGCGAAGAAGCTCTGCCGGTCTTCGGCTACACCTGGTTTGAGGTCGAACCCGGGGACGTCGCCAAACTTAGAGGCGCTTTGCGATTTTCCGAGACCAATGCGGTACTTACGCTGCTTCTACACGAGAAAGACAGCGGCGAGGTCATCGACTCGGTGGCCACCATGCTGGTTGCGCCTGGTAGCTCAGTACTACCGCCAGCCTGGCCGGGAGCGCCGGTGAACACCGGCACCAATGGCTTCGATTGGACCTCGCTCCTCGGCTTCATGCTGCCAGTTATGATGCTGGGGATGATGGCATCGGCGATGAAGCCCAAAAAGGATGAAACCAAACGGCTTGAGCCGGGAAAAGAGCCGGTAAAACAGTTGCCGCTGGGGAGGGGAAGCTGATGCCGGGCGAGTTTTACGTCGAGGGCAGCAAAACAAAGCTCTCTCTCAAGGTCATCGAGGCGGCCGTCGCCAGCCTGGAGGCGAAACTTGAGGCGGTGAGGAGCCAGACCGACAAGCTTGCCGGCGAGGTGCCTTACGTAGGTTTCGCTGTCGCCGACTGGCAGGCGGCCGAAAGCAACCTGATCGTCGTCGGAGCGCCCGGCGCGAAATACAAGCTGCACGACCTCTCGCTCGGCATCCAGAACCTCGCCGGGACCCAGGTAACGGTCAGGCTGTACAAGAAGATAAACGGCGTTGAGCGGAGAGTTTACGCGCAGTCTTTCGATGCTGCCGCTGACGGGCCGGGGCTGCCGGTAGTGAACGGAAGCTGGGCGATTCACGACACGCTAAAGGTGACCGTCCAGAGCAACGACCCGGCGGACAACGGCAAAGCGGTCGACTACGACTTTCTGCTGGAGGCGATGTAGGTGAGCCTTTTCGTAAGGGCAAAATCGGGATCAACCAGGCTGTCTGAAATCGAAATCGATGCCGACAAAGACTGGGGCGGGAAGCTCATTCGTAACCTGGGCGGGATCGACGCATTGATGCAGCCTGGCGACATCATCTACCGGGGTCAGGCTGTCTTCGAACGCCTACCGCTTCTGTACGGCACCGGCTACAACGTCCTTAAAGCGCTAAATCAGGGCGGCGGCCGGCCGGGCTGGCTGGACATCCAGGAGCTTATCGCCTACATGACCGGCGCCGTCAACCGGGTCGCCGACCCGCCGCTCCTCGTTATGCCGAGGCCATCGGTAGATCTCGTGGCGGCTGAAGACCACTCTGGGGGCGCTTTTACAGCCGGGAAGACGCTTTCCCTTGCGGCGCCGGGCATCGCGGTTTTGAGCGAGGCCCGGGTGGATTCGGCTCAAAACAAAACCATAACACTAGTAATCCCGGCGCCAAGCATCATCGTCTCAGCGCAACTTGTTTAGGAGAAAAATGGAAATGAACGAACGATTCTACATTGAAGACCCGAAGCTGGAAACCAAGTATCACCGCTTCGAAAAGCTGGGCACCGAGCTCAAGCTGCCCGTTTTCAAGACCTTTCTCGAAATGGAGGTCCGCGACAAGGATGGCAACACCATCCATGCTCACAAGCAGCGCAGTCACTCCTGGAACCGCAACGCCTACAATTTTCTCTTTTCCCAGATGGCTGCCTACGGCCTAACCGGGACTAACCTATTCGAAGCCGGTGCCATATCTCTCAAGTGGACGAACGGTAATATCTACCCCAATGGCTCTGGCTGGGGTTTGAACAGGGTTGCCGGTTGGGATGAAAACAACGATGTAAACCAGCGGTCAACCGACACCGGGTTGCTGGCTACTGCCGGTACGACGGATAAAAGCATCATCGTCGGCACCAATAACTTTCCCGAATCTTTCGATGGGTACGTCCTGGGGGCTGCGATCGCCAATGGCTCAGGGGCAGGCCAGATGGACTACGCCCAATCGGACCTCCATTCGGTGAGTTACGATGCGCCCACCAAGACTCTTACCGATACCCTGATCCGGTACATCAACAACAACTCCGGAGCAGACATCGGAGTTAACGAAGTCGCCCTGTATGGCAGGATCAAGTTTTATTCAGCCGGGACCGGCCCGATCATGTTTTCGCGCGACCTCCTGGCATCGACAGTCACCGTGCCCAATACCGGCCAACTCAAAGTGACCTATACCATCCAGCTGGCCTACCCGGCATAAGGAGATGAAATGCGCTACGCCATCATTCCAAAAGGTAAAAGCCTGACCGATATCGAGGTCGAAGCAACAAAGATCGGCGCCCGGAACCTGAAAAAGGCGGAGGTCATCGGCCAGATCTTCTGTGAACTGGATCAAGCTCAGGCCGAGAAACTGGCTGCGGTCTCGGGGCTGGTGCTTAAGCCCCTCAAGGAATACGGCACCAGTCAGATGACCGCCCAAGCGCCGCCGGCCGAGAGCATCTCGGACGTCTTCTATCTCCTACGGAGCTATTTCGCTCCGCCGATCACTGGCACCGGCTTGACAGTGGCTGTCCTCGATAGCGGCGTCAGGAAGACGCACCAGTCGCTACAGAGCAAGGTGGTTTATGAGGCCAACTTCACCGAGTCGCCGAACGCCGCCGACGTCTTCGGACACGGCACCCAGGTAGCTTTCACTGTCGCCGGCGGGCACCATGCACTGGGCGAGAACGCCGGAGTGTCGCCCGGCGCCGTGATCATGAATATCAAAGTCATCGGCGACGAAGGCGTCGCCTCGGACGAGGCTATCGTGCTCGGCATCGACCGGGTGTGCGACCTCGCCGAGCAGGCGCGGACCTCCGGGCTTTTACCGACCGACGACATGTATCCTAACGTCATCAACCTCTCCCTCGGTGGCGAGGACGACGGTGATCCGGATAACCCCGTCCGCGTCGCCTGCCAGAAGGCAAGCGTCGAGTATGGTTTGGACGTCATCGCCGCGGCGGGCAACACCGGTCCGAAAATGACCACGGTGATGCTGCCGGCCTGCGAGCCAGAGGTCATTGCAGTCGGAGCGGTCGAGACCTTCGGCGAACTCCTTGTCTGGGAGAGATCCTCGCGCGGACCGACCGTCCAGGGCGAGACCAAGCCGGATTTCGTCATCTGGGGCACTAATCTCGAGATGGCCTCCGATAAGAACGACGAAGACTTCCTGGTGAAGTCGGGAACGAGTTTTGCCGCGCCGATGCTTTCAGGTCTCACCGGACTTCTCTGGGAAAGCGGCCGCAGGGCTTACGGAGAAGGCTGGCAATATCGGTGGACATCGGCCAGGGAGGTAGCGCCATATTTTTCAGCCAAACCGCAAGACGCCCCACTCTCTAAAGACAACGCCTATGGTTATGGGCTGCCAGCCATGGGCGCCATGCTGGGCCAAGTGATGCAGGGCACCTCTCCTAACGCTCAGACAACAGAGATGGTTCAAATGATGACGGCCATGATGATGATGGCCGGAATAATGGGAGCGATTTAAATGAACAAAGGAATGATAGCGGCAATCGTCATCGAACTCGTTGGCATCGGCGCCACCGGCATCGGCATCGGTATCGAACTGGCGAGCAATGTTGATTTCGGGCTTGTAGTAACCACTAGCGGCAGCTGCCTCATTGCCATGGGCGGCGTCATCTGGGGCAAGTTCATCTGCATCAACCGCAGGAAGGATTGACGCACGTGGAGAGACTATATATCGCCCTTGCCGCCTTGTTCGGGGGCATCGTCGCTGCTGGTCTTGGCTGGCTGGAAAGCGGGGAAACATTTGATCTCCGGAAGTTCGGCGGATCCGTCGTCCGGTCCGCAATTGCCGGAGTAGTGATCAGTCTGGGTTCCGGCGTTGCCGGTCCGGTCGATATCGCTGTCCTTTTCTACGCCTTCCTCGGCGGCGCCGGGGTCGATGTCATTGGCAACCGCCTGGCAGGGAATTTCGGCAACGGCAGCTTCCCAATATCATCGAGCACCGAAGAGGATATCGAGGAGAGTTAAATGGCGCAGTACGCCGATATCGTCTCCATCGATGCGCCGTCCGAGGCTGCTTCGGGCAGCCGGGTGGATCTCACCATCCGGGTGAAGAACACCTATTCCGCGCCGATCGCCATCAAAGTGGCGGCGACGCTGGAATACGGCGTTTCGCCCTATCCGGGCGCTGTTATCCCGGTGGACTGGGCCAACGTCGACGCAGGGGTTACCTGGCCGTTTTCAGGCTATTTCTACATGCCCGGACAGAAGGTGACAATTCGGGCTAAAAGCTTCTGGTACGGCGCCGACGGAGTGTGGTATGCCGACGACGAGATGACAAAGACGGTGAACCTCGGTTCGGTCGGGTCGCCCAGCATTTCGGACTTTCGCATCGCCGATTTCGCCAAAACATAGGAGGAACACATGTCTCTCAAGAAACTGGAACTCGAACTCAGGCCCTTTACCGCATTGGGGGAAGGTGCCGTCGCTCTGTCGGAGGACCCGGTTCTGCCGGGCTGGTATGTCGATCCGGCAACGGGAACTCGCGTCTTCTACGACCCGGTTGCAGGGAAGTTCTTCACCGCCGCAGGCGGCGTCTATATCCCCCTCGGCTATATGAACCCGGCGCCGAAGCAGGTGGCCATCGCCCCGGGCGACCGCCTCATGGTTTCCATATCATTCAAGTACACTGGTCCAGCGGTCTCTGGCGTCACCGGTTACTACTGCATCGGCACGAACGGCATGTTCGGTTTCGACGAAAAGCTGGTGCAGCAGACGACCTTCAGTATCCCGCAGGTGACGATTCCGCCGTCGTATCCCAATGTCACTAACTCCTACATCTTCACCATCCCATCTAACGTCGACACCAACTGGGACGACATCTACGTGAAGATCTTCGGCGGCAGCCCCAGCATCGGCGGCCAGGCGACGACGAACTACCTCTTCGGCTACGAAAACGCACTTCTCGTCGCCGGCATCCAGCCGACTATTTCAGAATTCAAGATCTCTGACTTCGCCAAGGTGTAGGAGAGGATCGTGGTACTCGATATCGCCTTTGCGCCGATGGCGCTTTCGCCGACAACCTTCAATGCCGGGGACACCGTCCGGGTAACGGTGTCCTTCAAGTACGTTGTCGGCGTGACCAAGACGGTGATGCTCCTGGGCGGTCCTTACTCGACAAATCTTTTTGGCAAACACATGGTGGATGCCTGTGTCGGCCAGGCTGACCTCGTCCTTCCGGCCAGTTCGACACCGGCTGAGGGTGCCGGCACGGTCGATTTCCTGCTTGTGCCCAAATCAAGCGGCGGCATCGACGATGGCACCTTTGGTCTCCGAGTGTGGATCGAAGACACGAACGCCGTGGCCGAACAGGATGCCGTTATCATCGTCTCCGGCAACTCTTCGGGTGGCGACATGCTCTCGGGGATGATGCCGATGCTCATGATGCTTCTCATGATGGGCATGATCTTGCCTATGACCCAGCAGATGGGCGAGGAGTCGGGCTAATGGGCAAGGCTTACCTGGAACCGGGCGATGTGGCCAGGCTCGAAGACGCGGCGCAGTATCTCCGGGACCGGTTGCTGATTCGGCTCTTGTTTCATCTCGGCTGCAGGGTGTCAGAAGCCCTCGCCCTTCGGCTCAAGGACATAGATATTAGACGCGGCACGGTGACCATCGAGCACCTGAAGTCGCGAATCCAGTTGTCATGCCCCGGCTGCAGCGCGCGCCTGGGCAAAGGCCACAAGTATTGCCCTGTATGCGGACAGGGAGTAGAGAAGGCGGTCGCCCAGGAGAAAGCACATCACCGGTACCGGACGCTTCCGGTAGATGAGACTACTCTAACATTACTCAAGGAATACATCGGCCGCGGTGGCGCCGTCGAGAGGAACGGCGAAAAGCATCTGTTCGATCTGCGGCGTAACCGCGTCTGGCAGATCGTGAAAGAGTGTGCTGAGCACGCCGGTCTTCCGCGCCTTGTGAACGCCGAGAGCGGCAAGACCCACAACGTCAGCCCGCACCGACTGCGCGATGCCTTCGCCGTTCATGCGGTGAAGGCGGACGACTCTGGCGACGGATTACGGCTGCTACAGGAGCACCTAGGCCACCGGAGCATCGTCACTACCATGAAATACCGCAAGGTTTCCGGTGAAGAACAGAAGGAATGGTATCGGAAACTCTGGCAAGGAGGACAAGCTAATGGGCAGGTATGCCAACCATGAGGAGTTCGGGGTGAACGCCCCGATCAACTACCGCGAGGACACGACTAGTGAGGTCTATCTCGAAGGCATGTCGGCGATCGCGCCGCCCGGTATGAGGCCGCGAAGGGACCGAGGCCAAAAATTCGAGGAGAAGACCGACTTCAAGGCCTCGGCCCGGTGGCACCGTAACTTCGACCTCGCCATGTTCGGCGGATCGGATATCGGCAATACCGACTTCGAAAACCGGCAGATGGGCCTTGAAAGCAAGCGAAACGGCATTAAGCGGATCACTGGGAGGCACTAATGGCCGGCCAGGTAAAGATAACCATCAAGGACAGGGAGTGGATCGCCGTCGTGGCGGCCACCCCTTGGGAACTGACCAAGGGCCTGGGCGGGCTATCCGAGCTGGCGACTGGGACCGGGATGCTTTTTGACCTGGGGTCTTCCCGGGTTGTCGAAGTGACCACCGTGCCGATGTTGTTCCCGCTGGATATTGCTTTTCTTTCCGAGGACTTTACATTAACAGAGATCTATCGTGATATCTCGCCTGGCTATCTGGTCAGTTCGACTTCGCCAATCCATTATTTCATTGAAGTGAATGCCGGCGAGTTCGAAGGAATCGAGGTTGGCGACGAGGCCTCGGTGAGCTGGCTACCGTTCCAGGAATCGCCGCCGGCGGCGCCAGATTGGACAAGCACTATTGCCTTGCTCGGCGGCTCCCTGGCAGCAGGGGTGTTTCTGATCGGCCTGTCCCGCCATTTCTCCGATTCTATCGTCGACTCTTCAGGATCAGAATTGCCGGCAGTAGCCGGCGCCTCGTCAACCAAATGCGAGATCGTCACCCCTCGAAGCTACGACCTGATGAGATGGGTCGGTGCCCCGGTGCCGGACTACAGCTTTTCTATCGAGCCTGAGGCTAAAGAGCGCCGCATCGATGAGGTCCTTAAAAAGCTCAAGGAAGGCGTCGACGGCATCCAGTCCAGCAGCCACTTCCGGAACTTTCTCTTAACTATGTCGAAGTTTCATGACTATTCTATCGGCAACCTGATTCTCATCGCCTCCCAGAATCCGAATGCTACCCGGGTGGCCGGTTTCAACACCTGGAAGGACCTCGGCCGCTTTGTTAGGAAAGGCGAAAAGGGCATTGCCATTCTCGCTCCGTGCCTGCCGCCGAAGTCGTCTTTGAAAGCCGAACTGGTTGACCAACCCGAAGGCAAGAAAAACGACGAGGAAGAGGAGAAACAGGAATTTCTGAGGCCGATCTACTTCAAGGTGGTCTATGTCTTCGACCTCAGTCAAACCGAAGGCAAGCCGCTGCCCGAATTCGAGGTTCCAGTACTCACCGGAGAAGCCAACGAAGAACTTTTCGGCGACATTACGCATCTCGTCAGGAGTGAAGGCGTGCACGTCGGGTTTGACTCGAAGCCGTACCAGGACCCGGCCATCAAGGGCTATTTCTCCGGCAAGGAAATCTGGGTCAGGCCCGAGGAATCGCGGGCTCAGCAACTGAAGACGCTTATCCACGAGGTGGCCCACTACTATTCCGAAGGAGTCTTCCACATTCCGAGGCGGGATGCTGAAACCATCGCCGAAAGCGTTGCCTTTGCCGTCGGCGCCCACTTCGGCTTCGATACTGGAACCAGGTCCTTCCCCTACGTCGCCTTCTGGGCGCAGGACAAGAAGGTCCTTGAGCGAAATCTGGCCTCGATCCGCCAGGTGACGACCAGAATCATTGAAGGCCTCGAATCCCTGGCGAGAAAGCCAGCAGGGGTGGCTTAGAGCACCTCCATGGAAATGGAACTGAGACCGAGCAGGGGTGGCTTCCTCCGGCCGTTTGGCTGTGGCTGGTTTATCCGGGAATATCTTCTTGGGAACGGGCCGGAGGGTTCGCCAAGGATCGACCCTGAGCGCGGCGCGCCGCAGGCCGACATCAACTACGAGTATAAAGAGGCGCTGGCCAGGGCGACGGCCAGGGAGCGAGCCGAACGGATCATCAGTAAGCAGGTGATCCGTGGCGTCGATGTCACCGAGGCATTCGCAGAAGAGATCTATCAGAAGCAGCTACGGAAGGTGTCACGGAAGTTCACGCACATGCGGTATCACTCTTTCCTAATGTATTTTGGGGTGTTGAAGAGGTTAGGTTGGGTGGAGCCCACCGAAAGGACGGAGCCATCGGCCTTTCAAGACAACTACCCGTTGGCACCGGAACGTGTCTGTTATCGGCTCACCAAAGAAGGTATGGAAGCCGGAGACAAGGTGTGGGCAAACCCGCTATTCACGTTGTACCCGGAAATTGGGCCAAGTCACCTGAAGAAATCTTGTTAGGTTATAACCATCCTGAGACTGATACTCTGGAATATCTACCAAATCATTGGTCGAATTTCATTTCAAACTGTATGTTAAGGACCTCCTCGCTCGGTTTATACGCGATGCTTAAGGGCAATTTTAACCCATCCCGAACAAAGGAGAGGATGTCTACAATTTCTTGTTTTGTGGCAGGATCACTTACTTTCACTTTGCCCAAGTGAGTCGGTACGGTTTTTTTAAATATCTTCACGTCTTTCCCGCGCCCAATAGTCACCTTCCGCGGCGTACCGGCTAAAGCAAAAAGTTTTACTATTTTTGACTTTCCCAAGTCGCCAGGTTTGGTCGATTTGAATTTTGCATCAGATATGTTCGGTAATTCGTATTCGTTTACTATCGTGCTCAGCAATTGGTTCCAGTCTTCCCTCGGATTAAATACAGGAAGCACTTCGGGTACACTACTTCTGAATTTTCCGATATCAAGCTCAGCTTCGGAGACGGACTGGTCACTATGCAACAATACATTCAACATTTCGTCTTTAGTCACGGTTCTTTCAAAGGGGTGTAATAGCACATCTCCAGATAAAGTAACGCCTTGTTCTTTGAATACATCTGTCAACAACATCGTGATGCGGTTTTTTGTGCTAGACATATTCAAAGTGGGGGCTTGGAAAAACTTGCTATCTTGAAGTATCAGGACGTGCGAATCTAGCGGCCAGATTACGAGAAGGTTATGGTATTTGTAGTTCCAATCCGTAAGCCGGTGTAAGTCATTGTCATAATCGAACGTACGGTCAAGGTATTGCTGAGTAAAGTATCCGTAAACAGTATGATCGTCTAAACATTGGAATTCGACAAATCCATAGTGATCACCCTCTGGCCCCCGTAACGCTCTGTTTGCGAGAAGCTGGTTAACTATCGCATTCTTCGTGGCCTTTGGGGAGCTTGCGACCATCGCGTTCTTCATATAGAAGACGTCGCAAGATATATTGAATTGTGTTTTTATCGACGTGTATTGGCGGGATAAACCTAACATTCCTGAAACTTGATCGCCAATTTCGCTCGTTTTTAAAACACCACCGGTCTCTGAAACGACCGAGGCAGAAATCAAACTCTCTAAACTGAGGTCAAAACGTGATTCATCATCTGATTTGACGACTTTCTTCAACTCTATCCGCGTGATTGGTCCGAATAAGAATAAGTAGCCTAACAGCCAAACTGCAAATCTGTCACTGAGTAGAGTGATTATTTGCGAATGAGTTTTCGCATAATCAACCAGCGATAAGCTAGTGCTCATTGTACCTGGAAGCCTTTTTGTTTCATTCCCTTAGCTATCTGGTGGCTTCGAACCCACTCAATTACCTTGGATTTTAGCTTGCAGCTATCGATGTCCTCTGGGAAAGAATAGTCATACACGGGATAACCCAAATTTCGGTGCAATAATATTGCCCCGGCGTCGCTATAACCACCACTATGGGCTTTATCCACACAAATAAGAGTTTTGGTTTCGATGCCGGAGTGACTTAAAAACTCGTGAGCTTCGGCCGTACTACCTGGAGATGCCCGAATCACAACTATAAGATCAGCAGCTTCGGCGATTAGCAATTCATAGGCATTGTCAGGTTTAGCACAGTTGCCGAGTCTATTGTCTTCGGCTTTCAATCGACCGACTTCCTCCTCGCCAAGAATGGCTGTCACTTCGCGAGCTCGAAGTTCATTAATAATATCAATCTTCTTTTGAGTTACAGGATGACCGTTGGCACTAGGCCCACAAACGAACACACTAATGGGCGTGATTTCGAGTTTCTTCGACGACTCAACCATTTTGGAAAACATATCATTGTGGTATTGCTGAGCCCGAGATGTCAGTGGCACGATTGAGGGATAAGTTATGCTTTTTAAGTCATCCTGCATTTCAAGAGCTCCTAATCAAGCCAGGACATTCTAACACAGGCTCGCAATAAGTAAACATAGAAATTAATCAGGACTATCCTCAGCTAACTCAACTCATAACTGCCGGTTGCTCTTTGGGATTTTCCTCTGGGGACGGGACGATCATCTAGCTATTTCTTGAGAGTGTTCAAAATGACTTTTTGTTTGACAATGAAGCTGGAAAAACACGCAAACGCACCTTAAAAACTGAACACGAAAAGCCTTGACCTGAACGCTTGCCCGAAAGGGGGAAAGCTTGAGTTCAAGCATAACAGTAACGGGGGAACAGAACCGGCCTGGGGGTTTCTGTAGCCGGTGTCACAGAGTCTGGGTACTAAAAGAAAGGCAAGGCGTTTGCCGATGGTGCGGAAAGGTCGCCACCTGTCAGACCACTAAAACAAGCGCCTTGCGTGGTTTCAAGTCTAATCGAAGCACAAAGCCAAAGCAAGCCGACACGGGCGGAAATAGTTATGACCATCTTAGCGGTAACTGGCTTACCTTCTATACGATAGCCTCAAAGTTCAGCGGTAAGGCCAAGCCGGATGAACGTGATGACTTACTTCACGACATCATCATCACCCTTGCCGACGTAGAGCGAAACAACGGACACCATCCGTTCACCGAAGCGGCGATGTACCGCATCGCCAGCCGCGCCCAAGCTCTCTACTGGCGGAAGCGTTACCGCATAGACAACGGCCTTGCCTGCGGGGACTGTAGCAAGGCACAGCGGCAAAAGTGTAAAGAGAACTGGCTGTTTGCAGCCTGCCCCAAAGCGGTCAAGCTCGAAAGCCTCAATAAGCCGGTCATAGACGACGACGGCAACACCACCGAACTCGGCGATCTGATTGCCGATGACAGGGCATTGGACCTCGATGCCTGGCTGGATGCCAGCACCTTCCTACTCCAATGCCCCGACAGGCTAATCGCCATCGCCGAAAAGCGGCGCGACGGCATTGTTCTCGACGAAACGGAGCGCCAATATCTGTGCCGTTTCCGGCGCCGCGAACAACAATCTCTGTTTTCGGATGTCACAATTCAGCCCCGTTTCGCAACTAATACAGTGGGAGCTTCGGCTATGCCAGCGGTTTGCGGGTAGCCGGTAGCTTACTACTAGGCGAAGCCGATGGAGTTGCCCAACTATCGGATAGCATTAAGGGGGTCGGAGAATAGAACAACTGAATATCGAGGGCAAGCGTTCAGGTCAGGGCTTTTTAGCGCACAAGGCGGTACTGGTCAACGCCTTATCAAGAGCACTCGCCGAAAGGGCGATGCTTCTTGACCTCACTATCGGGCGGAAAGGCTTTCTCACCTACCTTAAGTCTTTAGGCGGGTCTAACATCGTGAAAATAGTCCCGTCTAACGGTGATGCCAGCGTATCGCGGGTCGCCGGAAAATGCCTTAAGGTGATTTGCGGAGCCAACACCAGCTACCTCGAACACATGGCCTGGGTCGGCGACAAGACACCTCTTACCCTGTGCGACATCAGGGTAAGCCCCTCGAACTCGGTCAGCCCCAACCTCGGTGCGACGGAGCTATCGGACGCCCTTTCAAGAGTACTGCCCTTTACCTCGGATGAGACTACCCGCCCAATTCTCCAGTGCGTTCTCTTTCGGGTGAAAGACGGCAAGCTGTCACTTGTGGCTGCCGACGGCTACCGCCTCGCCGTGATGAAACTCCCCTTCGACGGGGACGAGGGACAGGTGCTAGTAAGCCGCGATGACCTCAAGGGCGTCACCGGAGCGTTGAAAAGAGCTAGACGGGTCAGGCTGTCGCTGGAGCATAACGGCGACAAAGACCCGATGAGCCTAGTGCTCGACACGGAGCTAATCCGCTACACGTGGCGGGGATGCGGCGGGAACTTCCCGGACTACGAGAAGCTCATTCCCACCGAAACCAACACCCGCGCCAGCTTCGACACCAATGAAGCGATGAAGGCGGTTAGCTCGCTTAAGGTCGTCGCCAACGTCAAAGCCTACGCTCTTGACCTCGCCATCGGGGACGGCACGCTGGTCGTGTCTAGCACCGATGACAAGGGGACGGCGGAGATACCCGCCGACACCACCAGCGAGCCTATCAAGGTAAGGCTTGACGGCGGATACCTCGCCGAAGCTCTGAGGGCTTGCGGCGGGATGGTGGAGCTTCGGGTCAAGGACGCAAGGTCGCCGATGCTTTTTGCCGCGCCGGACTATGAGCTGGTGGTCATGCCGATGCTTCTGCCGGAAGCCAAGAAGCCGACGGACACGGCTAAGACCGCCGAACCCGTGAAGGCCGAAGCAAGTCAGCCGGTCGAACCCGCCGAGCCGAAGGTCGAGACAGTCGAGGCCGGTACGCCGGAAGCAATTGCCGAGACAGCACCCGCCGAGGAAGTCGCCCAAGCCGTCGCCGAAGCCGAGGCCATCACCAAAGCCGAGAAGCCGAAGGCCAAGAAGCACAACAAGGCGAAGGAACCAGTCGCCGTAGCCTGAAAAACCTGAAACTTGAACGCTTGAACTCGCAAAACAGCCGCACAGAAAGAGGTGTCAAAGCCTCTTTTTGTGCTTTCTTTTTGTAAGGGGATATTCCTGCCCCATGCGGCGGGAATATCCCCTTCCTGTTTTTCTAACGCAACTTGAAAGGAGGTGTTCATTATGGCTGCACTGCTGGTAATCAACCCCATTGTTCCTTTAGGCCAGGTGGTGGCTACCCGGGGAGTTCACACGCTGGCCGGTGAGAAGCCGGAGTTTGCCGAGTTCATGCGCCGTTCTCTGAATCGCCATGCCAGAGGCGATTGGGGAAATCTCGATGAAGGGGACAGGAAGGAAAACGAATTAAGTCTGAAACAGGGCTTTAGACTGCTGTCAGCCTATGAGGCCGATGATCTACCAAAGATATGGATCATCACCGAGGCCGACAGGTCGGCAACAACGATTCTATTCCCCGAAGAATACTAGGGCTAACTACCTAAAGGAGGTTAAACTATGCCCATGAAGTGGAGCGTTCTTAAGGTCAATGAGGCGATGGATATGGTCGAAGAATTTATCGGCCAAGCCGCCGAACCGCTGGAACAGGCCAGGATTGTAGCGATCGCGGCAAGGAGCATCGCCGACATTCCGCAATACGTCGATGAACGCTTAGCCCATCTAACCAGCAGCATCGGACGCATCGACCACATTAAGGGGGCGATAAAGACAGTCCGGGAGTCTTTGCCAGCTGGTGCCGTGGTTGAAGAGCGAAAGAGAATCGAAAACGGCGACCAACTTGTCCTGGTAGCCCGATAATGACGAGGGTGTTCCTTCAGAAGAATGCCGATACGTAAACATCAAAAAGAAGCCCTATCGCGTTCGACCATTACTCGATAAAGAAGCGAGTGTAAAAAAGAGGTCCTGAAATTTTCAGGACCTCTTTTTTGTGCAGATCGGACTTCACAACTTACTGGCTTATTCGTCTGCTCCTCTCTTGATTTATCGGTGTCGCAATAGTAATATTGCGACACCGATAGGTCTTCAGGAGGGGAAATGTTATGCCGGTGCTTGATAACTATTTCAATGTGATCGAAGCAGCTGAAGTCCTTGGCGTTCATTGGGAGACGGTGAAGCGTATGTGTCGTGAAGGTCGCATTCCAGCCAAGAAGATTCACAATATGTGGCTGATTGACAAGAACGAAGTAGCACAATTTGCGTCGAGCTACAATGAGCCGAGGCGTGGTAAGAGGAAGAGATAGCAATGTTATGCGTCGAGTTCTAACCTAGTCTAGTTTGGAGTTTACACTAATGAAACTCATTAGGAACGCCGGTTGCGATCGAGTAGTAGATGAATTACGGCGTGTCATCGTTCCGAAATCGGCCTTGGACTTCTCTTCTTCTGGTTTTTCCCTCTTTGCTTTTGCCGAGTTGAACGACCTGTTGGAGAAACTTAATGTATGTCGGTTTGTCCTGCCAAACACTCATGATGGACTGGGATTGACCGGTTCGGATTCGGATCGTGCTTTTCGAAATCGTCTTCAGCAGCGCTGGTTGGCACGCGAGTGTGCTAGATGGGTGAATGACAAGGTCGATCTAAGAGGGGTGAAAACAACTCTACCACAGTCGATTGTTATTGCGCACAAACCAGATAGCGGGGCTCAAAGTGCCATCACCGGGGCATGTTCATTCACTACTGAGGGTTTGGGGATTACACCCGGCAATCAGTTCAGCCTGATCCAATGTTCTGAGGCTCCCGAGGAGTCCGCCATACTCGGTTCCTGGTTTACCAACCTTTGGAATTCGTTGCCAGCCTCGGATGAGTTCAAGAGCTCATTTTTAGCTCGCCTGATGGAAATCGCCAGCGTGAAAGCCCCGTCACTCATTTATTATTTGACGCTTTTCCATATTTTTAAGGACGTCGAAGACCAGCTGGACGAGGAACGGGTTGTGAAATCCGCGACTGGTATCCGTAACACGGTGGTTTGGAAAAAACTCTATAAGTTCCAAAAAGATGGTGTTATCGGGGCTATCGATAAACTGGAACGCCTCGGAGGCTGCATAATCGCCGATAGCGTCGGCCTCGGCAAGACATTTGAGGCTCTGGCAATAATCAAATATTATGAGCTCCGGAACGACCGTGTGCTTGTACTAGTGCCCAAACGTTTACGCGATAATTGGACCCTTTATAAAGCCAATGACCGCCGCAACATATTATCCTCTGACCGATTCAATTACGACGTTCTCAATCATACCGACCTTTCGCGCGATAATGGCACTTCCGGCGATATCGATCTGGCGCACATCAACTGGGGTAATTATGATTTGGTTGTGATCGATGAATCCCACAACTTCAGAAACAAATCCACGCATAACGACCGCGAGACGCGTTACGGCCGCCTAATGCGCTGCATCATTAAAGAGGGCGTTAAAACCCGTGTGCTGATGCTTTCCGCCACTCCGGTCAATAACCGCCTGGCAGATTTGAAAAACCAGATTGCCTTCATCACCGAGTCAGATGATATGGCGTTGTCGACACATGGCATCTCCAGCATCGAGAATACGGTTGGGAAGGCGCAATTTCAATTCAATCGCTGGCTGGGTCTGGAAGAAAAAGAGCGTAGGCCTTCGCTACTCATCGACATGCTCGGTTTCGATTATTTCAAGCTTCTGGACCTGCTTACGATTGCTCGTTCGCGAAAGCACATACAAAAATATTACGGCATTGACGAGACCGGTCGTTTCCCGGAACGGCTAAAACCCATCAACATCAAACCGGACGTCGATAGCGCGGGTGAATTCAGGTCTATCCGAGAGATCAATGACGAGATTCGGCGCCTCACACTTGCCGCCTATGCACCTTTGCGCTACGTACTTCCTCACAAACAGGCGGTTTATGACGCCAAGTACAGTACACGCATACGCGGGGGCGAGAGCTTCTTCCGCCAGGTCGACCGGGAAGAGAGCCTGGTGCATTTGCTCCGTATCAACGTTCTAAAGCGCATGGAGAGTTCCGTAACTTCGTTCGCACTTACCGTTTCTCGCCAGATCGAAGACGTGAACGCGACATTAGCCAAGATTGAAAACCACGAGAAAGCGATCGATGAAATCGATATCGAAGACATGGATCTGGACGATGCGTCATTCGAGAGTTTACTCGTCGGACGG
This sequence comes from Dehalogenimonas sp. THU2, assembly GCF_039749495.1. Classification (NCBI taxonomy): domain Bacteria; kingdom Bacillati; phylum Chloroflexota; class Dehalococcoidia; order Dehalococcoidales; family Dehalococcoidaceae; genus Dehalogenimonas; species Dehalogenimonas sp. THU2. The sequence continues at coordinate 34,758 of NZ_JBDLLU010000004.1, forward strand.
AAGGTGAAAGTGCTCCTCCAGGACGTGGATCTGATCCGCTGGAAACAGGATCTTATCGAGGACCGCAACCGGTTGGCCACACTCGTTTCGGCCGCCAAGCAGGTCGATTCTGCGCGCGACGCCAAGCTTAAGGCGCTTCGGGAAGTGATCGAGAATAAATGCAGACGGCCGCTGAACCAGGGCAATAAGAAGATCATCGTGTTCACTGCCTTCGCGGATACCGCGCATTATCTTTACGAAGAACTCTCTAGCTGGGCGCAGGAGGAATTGGGGCTGCAGTCAGCCCTCGTCACCGGTGTCGGCCATAATCAAGCCACGCTCCCCGGGCTCCGCAAGGATTTCACCAGCATCATCACCGCCTTTTCACCGCGCTCCAAGGAACGTCCGGCCGACTTCGCCTGCGAGGGCGATATAGATTTACTAATAGCGACCGATTGCATCAGCGAAGGTCAGAATCTCCAGGATTGCGATACTGTCGTTAATTACGATATCCACTGGAATCCCGTTCGCATCATCCAACGCTTCGGCCGCATCGACCGCATCGGCTCTTCAAACGAGGTTATCCAGCTGGTCAATTTCTGGCCCAACATGGAGTTGGAGGAATATATCAATCTCGAACAGCGCGTCAGCGGGCGTATGGTACTGCTGGATATTTCAGCTACCGGAGAAGAGAACATCATAGAGCATCAGTCAGGCAACCAGATGAACGACCTCGAATACCGCCGCAAGCAGCTCCTCAAACTACAAGACGCGGTGATTGACCTCGAAGACCTCAGTAGCGGCGTTTCTATCGCCGACCTCACTCTCAACGATTTTCGCACCGATCTGGCCGATTTCATGAAAGATCACCCCGGGAAACTGGACACCTATCCTTTTGGGACGATGGCGGTTACCACTTCCCAGGAGGCCGGTGAGTCATATATACCCCCGGGTATCATATTCTGTCTGCGGGTTGTCGGCGATAACGCGCTAAAATCCATCGAGCCCGGCTATCCGCTTTCGCCCAACTACGTCGTTCATGTAGGCCAAGACGGAGCGGTTCTGCTCCCATTCACGCAAGCCCGCCAAGTCCTCGACAGATTAAAACGGCTTTGTATCGGCCGGGATTTTCCAGATGCCGTCGCCTGCTCATCATACGAAAAGGCAACCAAAAACGGCTTTGACATGAGCGTTGCCCAAGATTTGTTGTCGGTGGCCATCGCCTCCATTGTCGGGAAAAAAGAAGAACGTGCCCTCGCCAGCCTATTCACACCAGGCGGTACGTATGCCATCAAAGGCGAATTCCAGGGCATCAATGATTTCGAGGTGATCGCGTTCCTTGTCGTGTTTCCGGAGGCCCCCGGCAAATGAACTTGACCGCGGTTATCAACGCTTTCTCGATTCCATCCGAAGCCCGCCTGGACCAGCGAGTGCCAAAAAAACTGCTGCTGGAACAGGATATCCCAACTGCCGCGGATAAACGCCTGATTCAAGATGGCATCGACGAACTCCTCTGGGTTGCGGCCTTAAAGCCCACTAATATCGGGGTGCCTTCTTTTCGGGATGATGTTCGCGAATATCTTGAAATCGCCATTCTCTCGGTGAAACTCCGTGTATCCGCCAAAGCGCCCCGCCTTGTCGAGTTGATCCATCGCGCCATTCCATACCCGGTAGTGCTTGTCGCTTCACAGGACGAGGCTATCAATCTTTCACTCGCCCACAAGCGCTGGTCCCAAGGCGAGATAGGCAAAGTCGTTATCGAAGATTTACGCCGCACCGCACCTTTCAAGCCAGACGAGCTGACCAGTGACGAATCCGCGTTTTTAGCCAGTCTGGCGTTATCGGGTCTACCCGGTGACAATCTGTTTACCTTATATCAAGGATGGCTCGACTGTGTCTCTGCATTGGAGGCTGCCCGCCAAACCGGCGAATTCGTGCGCCCGATCTTCGGTGTGAAGGCGGCCAACCTGCGTAAGAGCCTCGATGAATTAACTCGAATCCAACACAATATTGTCCTCTTCCGAGCCCAGGCAGAAAAAGAAAAGCAGGTTAGCCGCCGCGTGGCATTGAATCTTGAAATCCAGCGGCTGGAAACCGGATTGGCCGCCATCATTGCGAGCCTGAAGGACGAATAGATGAAGAAACTGACCACCCAGGATTCCGAAACCAAATCGACTGATATCATCAAAGAGAATATCGCCGAGCTAAAAACCCTCTTCCCTGAAGCCCTCACAGAGGACAAGGTTGATCTCAATGTGCTCAAGCAACTACTCGGCGGCAAGGTCGATGAAACCGAGGAGAAATACGGTCTCAACTGGCTTGGCAAGCGCAGGTCCCGCCAAATTGCTTTGACTCCTTCTTCAGGCACTCTTCGTCCGTGCCCGGGGGATAGCGTTGACTGGGAAACTACACAAAATCTCATGATAGAAGGCGACAATCTCGAAGTTCTAAAACTTCTTCAGAAGAGCTATGCCAGGAAAGTGAAGCTAATTTACATTGATCCGCCCTATAACACTGGTAGCGACTTTGTTTATCCTGATGATTTTCAGGACAACATCAAAAACTATCTAATGCGAACCGGACAAATGGAATCGGACGGCCGGAAGAACTCAAGCAACACCGAAGCATCTGGGCGGTGGCATACCGATTGGCTCAACATGATGTATCCGCGCCTGAGGTTGGCCCGGAATTTACTCAGGGATGACGGGATGATATTTATTAGCATCGATGATAATGAAATAGCAAACCTGAGGAAAATGTGTGATGACATTTTTGGAGAAGAGAACTACCGTAATATGGTGGTTATTCGGAGGGGAGCGAAGTCCGTCCAAGCCCAGTTTAACACCTGGGACAAATTGGGTAGTGGATACGAGTTTATCTTAATATATTCCAAATGTTCAGACTATCGATTTCCACAAATGCGTAGGTCATTGGACGAAACACGCTCTGGGAGCTGGAATAATCATTGGCGAGGCACTGATCGCCCAACTATGCGCTATCAACTTCTCGGGATAACACCTGAGACTGGACAATGGCGCTGGTCACAATCACGCAGTGAAATCGCAGTTAGTAACTTTCAAGAGATGTTATCAACAATTGGAAAGACCAAAGAAGCGATAACACAAGAAGAAATTGATGCGTACTATGTGGAACGAATTGATGATGACTTGGACTTCATCAGACTTTCATCGAATGGAAATCCAGAGCATTACGTTCCACCTTCTGATAGTGTTCTACTTAACGATATATGGTTCGACTTACCGACAAGTAGCTCGAAAGAAGTTCTTGCCCTTTTTGAGCAGAAGAAGGTTTTCGACAATCCTAAACAAACACGCTTAATTCAACGGATATTGGATTTTGCCGATAAAGATGCCATTGTCCTTGATTTCTTTGCCGGCTCCGGAACAACTGGCCACGCGGTCATGGCTCAGAACGCAAATGATAATGGTATGCGTCGATATATTCTTATCCAGCTGCCCGAAGCGCTTAATCCTCAAGAAAATGGCCAAAAAATCGCTGCGAATTTCTGTGACAAGCTTGCGAAGCCACACAATATCGCAGAACTTACAAAAGAACGGCTTCGTCGAACCGCGAAAAAAATACGAGACGAGGCCCCCCTTTTTATGGGTGACTTAGGCTTCCGCGTGTTCAAACTCGATTCAAGCAATATCCGGGCATGGGAACCGGACCGTGACAACTTGGCGGCGACATTAGAAGCGCACGCTGAACACATCAAAACCGATCGTACTGAGCAGGATATCCTGTTCGAGTTGCTGCTAAAGCTCGGGCTTGACCTAACTGTGCCAATCGAGCATAAAACCATTGCGGGGAAGACAGTACATAGTATCGGCGCTGGCACGCTGATTGTCTGCCTAGACACCCAAATCACATCCGCCGAAGTCGAGCCGCTTTCGCTCGGTATCGTGGAGTGGCACAAGCAACTAGCGCCGGCGGGCGAAGTCCAAATTGTTTTCCGTGATAGTGCCTTCGCTGATGACGTGTCAAAGACAAACCTCACCGCGATTCTCGATCAATACGGTCTGGAAAACGTGAGGAGTCTCTAAAACCATGACGATGAAACTTCAATTCGAGCCAAACCTAGACTATCAGCATGATGCTATCGAAGCAGTGTGCGATTTGTTCCGCGGCCAAGAAATCTGTCGTACTGAGTTTACCGTTACCCGGGAACTTGCGAGCGATCAACTGGGCTTGCCAGGAATGGAGAATGAGTTAGGTATAGGCAACCGTCTCCAACTCCTGGATGACGAAATACTAAGGAATCTGGGAGATATTCAACTCCGGAATGGTCTCAGACCATCTCCGATTCTGGCCTCTGGCGATTTCACGGTTGAAATGGAGACTGGCACCGGAAAAACATATGTCTACCTACGTACTATTTTTGAGTTGAATCGGCGGTACGGTTTCACAAAATTTGTCATCGTCGTCCCGTCTGTAGCCATAAAAGAGGGTGTTTACAAGACGTTGCAGATAACTGAAGAGCATTTTCAGAGCCTTTTTGCCAATACTCCCTTTGAATACTTTCTCTATGACTCCAGCAAGCTCGGTCAGGTGCGGAATTTTGCAACGAGTCCCCATATCCAGATTATGGTGGTAACGGTAGGCGCAATCAATAAGAAAGACGTGAATAATCTCTACAAGGACAGCGAGAAGACTGGCGGAGAGAAGCCTATTGACCTCATCAAGGCTACCCGGCCGATCCTAATCGTGGATGAGCCTCAAAGCGTGGACGGTGGCCTGGAGGGGCGTGGCAAAGAGGCATTGGGAGCCATGAACCCCCTAAGCACATTGAGGTATTCTGCTACTCACGTTGATAAGCATCACATGGTGTACCGTCTGGACGCGGTCGACGCTTATGAGCGGAAATTAGTCAAGCAAATCGAAGTAGCCTCCCTCCAGGTTGAAGGCGGTCACAACAGAGGTTACGTAAAATTGATATCCACGAGTAACAAACGAGGATTCTTTACCGCTAGGGTCGAACTTGATGTGCAGGAACTGACGGGAGTGAGTCGGAAAGAAGTTAGTGTCAAGCCGGGTGATGATCTTCAGCAGGTTGCAGGCCGAGCTGTATATGCGGATTGTTTGGTACAAAACATTGGATGCAAAATCGGCGACGAATACCTCGAACTGAGTAACTTGGAGAAACCGTTGCGCCCTGGCGAAGTCATCGGGGATGTCGCGAGCGATGAAATCAAACGACTCATGATTCGCCGTACTATAGAGGAACATCTGGACAAGGAACTACGCTTGCGACCGCAGGGGATCAAAGTCCTAACTTTGTTCTTCATCGATAGGGTTGAATATTACCGCAGATACAATGACGATGGTGAACCGGTTAAGGGTAAGTATGCCGTCATGTTCGAAGAAGAATATCGCAAGGCTATCGCAAAACCGAAATACCGCACACTTTTTCACGACGTGGATTTAGAATCGGAGGCCACCGAAGTACACGATGGTTATTTTTCCATTGATAAGAAGGGAACCTGGACAGACACCGCCGAAAACAACCAAGGCAACCGTGAAAATGCTGAACGTGCCTACAACCTTATCATGAAGGAAAAAGAGAAGCTATTAAGTCTTGACACGAAGCTGAAATTTATCTTTTCCCACTCCGCGCTGCGGGAAGGCTGGGATAACCCGAATGTTTTCCAGATTTGCGCCATACGTGATATTGGTACCGAACGAGAACGTCGCCAGACAATCGGACGCGGATTGCGCTTATGCGTGAACCAGCAAGGCGAGCGTCTGCGCGGTTTTGATTTCAACACACTTACCGTCATCGCCACAGAAGGGTATGAGCAGTTCGCTGAGAATCTCCAGAAGGAGATTGAGCAGGACACCGGTATCCGTTTTGGTATCGTGGAGAAGCATCAGTTCGCCGCTCTCCCGATTAAGGACAAAGATGGACGAACTGCGGCGCTTGGTGTCGCACAATCCGAAATCCTTTGGGTACATTTGAAAGAAGCCGGGTATGTGGATGCCAAAGGGCAAGTTCAGAACTCCCTGCGTATCGTGCTAAAAGAGGATACGCTGGAGCTCCCTGAACCGTTTCAACCGCATCTCGCACAAGTAAAGGACATCCTGCGGAAACTGACAGGCAAACTGGATATCAAGAATGCGGACGAACGTATGCAGGTGAAGACTCGACAGGCTGTCCTTCACAGCGAAGAGTTTCAGGCTCTTTGGGATCGCATTAAACATAAGACCACCTATCGAGTGCATTTTGATAACAACAACTTGGTGACGGAATGTGCAAGGGCGCTCGCAGACTGCCCACCGATTACTAGGATGAGAGTTCAAATTCGTAAGGCCGACATCGCTATCGGTCGAGGTGGCGTCTTATCGGAGGAAACGGCTGCCGCGGCACCGATCACAATTGAAGAAAGAGATATTGAATTACCTGACCTGCTGACGGACCTTCAGGACAAGACGCAGCTAACTCGCCGAAGTCTGGTGCGCATCTTGACTAACAGTGGCCGTCTGGATGATTTTAAACACAATCCTCAGCAGTTTGTTGAGTTAGCGACTGATTCGATCAATCACACTAAGCGCTTGGCCTTGGTGGATGGTATTAAATACCGGCGGCTAGGAGACGAATACTATTACGCCCAGGAGCTCTTTGAACAAGAAGAACTGACCGGGTATCTCAAAAACATGCTGGCTTCCGAGAAGTCGGTTTATGAGCACGTCGTTTATAGCTCATCTGGCGTCGAACGCACCTTCGCCGAAGGCCTTGAAAAGAATGAAGCTGTGAAAGTCTACGCCAAACTTCCTGGTTGGTTCAAAGTCCCGACTCCCTTAGGCAGCTACAATCCGGATTGGGCTGTGTTAGTTGATAAAGATGACACTGAACGTCTCTACTTTGTGGTCGAAACCAAGGGCAGCCTTTTTACAGAGGACTTACGCGACAAAGAAAGCGCCAAGATTGAGTGTGGCAAAGTACATTTTGATTCTATTGCGGTTATTGATAATCCAGCGAGATTCGTTGTAGCTAGAACGATCGGTGATCTAATGAAACATGGTTGAAACGAACCTAAATCACATCAAATCATGTTCGTATTATCTTAAATGATATTCAATGAGGGATTACAGCATGGTAAATGAAAGTAAACCATTAGGATCCGAAGATTCTAGCGCTGTTGAATTTGTAAAAGAAATGTTGGCTGGCGATCCGACATACGCAATCAACTTTGATCGAATTCAATGGGATCACGAAAATAAACGCTATGTCATTGTGGAATTTCTACTTTGTGAGGAAAAACAATCAACAAGAGGGATTACACCTTTATCTAGCCATCCTAACAGGTATTTCATGAAGAATTCAATGAAATTCATATCCCTTTGGAAACTTTCGCAAGTCATTGGGGCCAAATTATTTCTTGTAAACTACTCTAAAGCTGGCACTTCATACGAAGATCAAGTTTTATTGATGGAAGTTCAAAATGTAGACGCAACGGCCTCTGCTCCTGTACAAACCATCAATTCTCCGATGACAAGACAAGAATTCTCCTCATGGTTCAGAACTCTCAATCGAAGAGGGCGCACTTAGTCGTAACTGGGACTTGGAGAAATATGGCTGGAAAAAATCACCCCGGAGGTTGCACATGTCTTGAAATGCCGAATTGTCGTACATGCATGGAAAATGAGGCTACTAAGCAAGCAAGACAACAATGTAGTTATTATTTAGCAATGATTAAAGTCGCGCGTAAGTATCCAAAAACCGGCCCACGGTGTCTACATAAAACACCCCCTGAGGCTTAGCGAATGATAAGATTCGGGGCGAGTCATGCGTAATTGACTTAACAATCACTGCCGATGAAGGTACGCTCCCAAGGTTTAGCGGGGCTGTCACTTTAAGTGTTAAAATGGCTCGATTGATCAAGGCGGTATCAATGTCTTTTGAGTCATCTATCGAGTGGACACAGGCGACTTGGAATCCGGTGACCGGATGTTCTGAGATATCACCCGGTTGCGCCCATTGCTATGCTGCAAGGTTCGCCAATCGATTAAAATGTATGGGTAACCCAAGATACACAAATGGTTTTCGGGTTACTATGCATGATGATTTAATTGACCTCCCCCTTAGTTGGAAGCGCCCAACTCGGATTTTTGTCAATTCCATGTCTGACCTTTTCCACGAGGAAATACCTCTTGAATTTATCGAAGCTGTATTTACAACGATTAGTACTGCTTCTTGGCACAGGTTTCAGATACTTACGAAACGGGCCTCACGTCTTTTAGAAATCTCACCCTATTTATCATGGCCAAGTAATCTCTTGATGGGCGTAACCGTCGAGAATCAGGATTATATTTGGCGCCTTGAGAAGCTGAAAAAAGTACCGGCTGCAGTGAAATTTGTGTCTTGTGAGCCATTGTTAGGACAACTGAATTTGCCACTTGAGGATTTGGATTGGGTGATAGTAGGAGGGGAAAGCGGGCCTGGCGCACGCACCATGGATTTGAACTGGGTAAGGGAGATACGCGATCAATGCTCCCTGGTCAAGCTCCCGTTTTTTCTTAAACAGCTTGGTGGTACCAGGAACAAACGAGGTGAACAACTTGCACAATTGGATGGCCAGTTGTGGAAGGAATTACCCGAAATTCTCTTGATGAAATCGTACCCATATAAAGAGAACGACGTCCGGAGGAATCGTGTGCGATCGCTGTAAGTCAAAACCAAATTCAGACGGCTACCCCCTCTTAGAATTGGGCCCATGGGCAAAAAACAAACTCCACTACTTAAGGTACTATTCATCATTGTTTACGAACGGCATGAAAAGCCGGTGGCCTGAGACTGTCTATTTAGACTTATTTGCCGGACCTGGATTGTGTACTGTTCGCGGTACCGGGGAAACAATTCAAGGATCGCCGATGATTGCTCTAAGCCAAATGCCTCCTTTTACACATTATGTTTTTGTCGATTCAGATAAGAGTCATATCAATTCGTTGAATGCCCGATCCCAGTCTATTAACGCTGCCGGTGAAAAACTGATCCTTCCAGGGAATTGTAATAATAGTGAAATCATAAACAAGATCGTCAATTTCATCCCACCGAATGCTTTATGCCTGGCCTTCATCGACCCATTCACTTGGGATATAGATTTTAAGACACTTCGGGCTCTAACAGGATCCCGCCGTGTGGACATCATCCTTGTATTCCAAATCGGAGGGATTAAACGGGCGATCGAGTCGAGCACGACCTCATTGGATCAATTTTTTGGGGACGATGGGAAATGGCGAAAACTGGTAGCTAACGCTTTGCCTAATCAACGCACAAGGTCACTTTTAGATCATTATCGGCATCAACTCTCGTCTTTAGGTTATCTTGGTCAGCAGTATCCAACTGAAGTTTCCGTCGTCAATACCAAAAATGTGCCCCTATATTACATGGTTTTTGCGACAAAACACCCTAGAGGGCAAGATTTTTGGCAAAAGGCAATTCACCACTCTGCAACCGGCACAAGGACACTGCCCGGATTTTGAGAACAAGCTCGTCCATGTCATGAAATCTAAAATCGCAGGTTGAAATTGTGTTCAATTATTCTTCTCAGGATTACCTATTGTTCCTCGGGCTCCGCATGAGGATGACTTGAACCGGTTTACTATAGGGCATCGAACTCGATCTCGAATACAGGAGTTCTGTCTGTCGTACACCGTAGCCCACCATTCCAGCCTCAATAATCGACACTATACGGCCGTAAGGCCGTTGATTCAGGTAAGTTGACTCCAGCGGATCGCAGTGATAGTATCATTGATATTAAACGTAAAAGGAGGGGTGTTGATGTTGGTCGTTGTTAAAACCGCGGTTATCACACCCCGGCAGGTTTCAGGCTGAATAGTAGTTACTTGTTCTTTGACTGAACTACTAGTCGTTCCACCGGAACGGCTTTTGTTTTTCTCTTGATTAAGTGAGGTCCAGCCGGCCGCGGGGTGTCATCCGCGGCTTTTTTGTTGGTGAAATAATTCAGTGAATTACCTACTTTAAGAATTGGAGAAAGCAATGAATATCGATCAAAGTGAAAATCAGCTAACGAACCTCGACGCTCTTGGCTGGGATTCATTTTTTCAGCAGCACTTTCAGAATATGGAAATCCCGGATTCGGTGCCGGCCAGAGTGAGTTCCGAGTCCAAAGGCTCGTTTCAAGCATACAGCCGATACGGTGAGTTTACAGTTAAGGTGACGGGTAAAATGAGGCGCCTTGCCGAGGCGGGAGAAGACTATCCGGCAGTCGGCGATTGGGTAGTCATTAACCCGTTGCCCGGCGAGCAAAAAGGTATGATCCAGGCGGTATTACCGAGAAAGAGCAAGTTTTCCAGGAGAGCCGCAGGGGAGCGCACGGAAGAACAGGTCGTCTCAGCTAATGTCGATACCGTTTTTATCGTCAGCGGCTTGGACGGCGGCCGGAGTTTTAACCTGCGAAGGATCGAGCGGTACCTAACGCTGGCCTGGAACAGCGGAGCTACACCGGCCATCGTCCTGAATAAAATCGATGTTTGCTCGGATGTCGATGCCTTTATCCGGGCTGTCGAAGACATCGCTCCGGGAGTATCCGTCCACCCTGTCAGCGCCAGGAATCGGATCGGGTTAGATGCATTGAAGAAGTACCTGTCGAAAGGGAAAACAGCCGCCTTTTTAGGCTCTTCCGGCGCTGGCAAGTCCGCCCTCATCAATGCCTTACTCGGCCAGGAGAAACAGGAGACCGGGGACGTTCGGCAGGATGACCGCATGGGCAGGCATACCACTACCAGGCGTGAGCTCATTCTTCTGCCCGGCGGGGGCGTTATGATCGATACCCCCGGCATGAGAGAGATCCAGATGTGGGCCGGAGAAGAGGATCTCCAGGGCGCCTTTCACGATATCGAGACGTTGGCCAGGGAATGCCGCTTCAACGATTGCAGTCACAGCGTCGAATCCGGCTGCGCCGTCAGAGCGGCCATTGAGCGGGGTGAACTGGACTCCGGTCGGTTGGAAGGTTACCTGAAGATCCAAAAAGAGATAGTTTTTCTGGACTTGAAGGAAGAGGGTGGTACCCGTCTTGTTGAAAAGACGAAGTTCAAGCCGATAGCGAAATTGGTAAAAGAAATGAAAAACAGGCCTTGAGAATAATTTATCTTTTGACCATGTCCAGCATATCCACCTGGAAACTGGAAACGGTAGACAACTGTTTGAGATATCTGGAATCAAGTGTGGGTGACCCAGCTACGTGAAGGTCATCAATGACCCGTGGGTGACTAGATTAAACAGACATGACGCTCACAAATACTTCGAAGTATCGTGATTTGTCTGCTCTCTTGACAACCCCCAGCAACGGGTATAACATATGTAATATATTACAGGTGTAATAGGGAGAGCAAATGAAGACTCTTTCAGCTAAACAGAAAAAAGTTCTCGATTACCTTACCCGTTTCACCGAAGAACACGGTTATGCCCCGTCGGTGCGGGATGTCGCCGAGGGTTGCGGGCTGAATTCTGCCACGGTGGCCCAGTATTACCTGGGGGTGCTGGAGCGGGAAGGTTATATCAACCGGAGCCGGGGGATTTCCCGGAGCATCAGCCTGCCGGGGGCGGGGACCCGGTCCATGAGGCTGGTGCCGCTTTTAGGCACTATCGCCGCGGGCAGTCCCATACCGGTGCCCAACGATACCACATGGGAGATGACGCCGGAGGAGATGATAGAAGTTTCCGACGATATCATCCGCGGCCGCACCAATGTCTTTGCCCTGAGGGTGAAAGGCACTTCGATGATCGACGCCCTGGTGGATGACGGCGATACCGTCTTGCTGACCCAGACCAGGACCGCCGAGGATGGTTCCATGGTGGCGGTGTGGCTGCAGGATAGCAATGAAGTCACCCTGAAGAAGATCTACCGGGAACCCGGCCGGATCCGCCTTCAACCCGCCAACCAGTTCATGGCGCCTTTTTATTGCCAGCCTGAGGACGTCGAGATCCAGGGTAAGGTCATCGGCCTTATCCGCAAACTGGATTAGTCAGGCCGGGAGTGGAAAGAAATGAAACTGCTCTGCGTCCTGCTGCCGCATTTTCCCCTTCAGTGTGAGACCGGGCGGCAACCGCAGATCAAGAACCAGGCGGCTGCGGTGGTCTATAGCGCCGGCGCTCAGAAACTGCTGCTGGACTTTTCGCCGGGGCTTAAAGGTCTGGAACGCGACATGCCGCTGCAACAGGCGGTAGCGCTCTACGGCGATATCCGGTTCATCCCCGCCGATATTCCCCACTACTGGAACGTCTTCAACGGCGTGCTGGACGCGCTGGAACTCAAGAGTCCCTTGGTCGAGGGTCCGACGCTGGGCGATATTTTCATTGGCTGCGACGGACTGGAAGGCCTTTATCCCGGCGACGGCGCTCTGGCTGCCGCGGTGCGTTCCGCCCTCCCGGAGGTTTATGAGGCCGGGATGGGCATCGGCGGGGGCAAGTTTGCCGCTTACCTGGCCGCGCTTCACGGTCCGCCCGGCGGGTACCGGGCCCTGACCGGCGATATCTCCGGCTTTCTCACTGGTTTATCCTGCGACCTGCTGCCCGTCGCGCTCAAAACTAAAAACAGCCTGCACGAATACGGCCTGCACACACTGGGGCAGGTATCGGCGCTGAACCTTCCCCAGTTGCAGGCGCAGTTCGGCCCGGAAGGGCAGCGCATCTGGCATCTGTGCCGGGGGGAAGACGATACGCCGCTCAACCCGCGCCTCAGCGAAGAGGTCATCGAGGAAAGCACCATGCTGGCCTCGGCGACGGTGTCGCTGGACGTGCTGGCCATGACCATCGATTCATTGCTGGCGCGGACCATGAACCGCATCGGGAACCGGGGGCTGGGCATCCGCTGTGTGAGGCTGTGGACGCGCACCTGGCTGGGAGAGTACTGGGAGCAGCACGTCCACTTCAAAGAACCGGCCACCGGCTCGAAGACGCTCATGGCGCGTATCAGGCATGTCATGGAGAACTGCCAACAGCCCGGCCCTGTAGAACAGTTGGGAGTGGCAGTGACCCGCTTGAGCCGCCCCGTCGGCCGCCAGGAGAGCATCTTCACCGATGTCAGGTCGGACGATAAATTATTAGATGACATAAAGCAGATGGAACTCCGTTTCGGCGCGCCGCAGCTTTACAGAGTGAAAGAAGTTGAGCCATGGTCGAGAATACCGGAAAGGCGCTACACGCTGACCCCGTTAGGCCGGTAGACCTGCCGGAGCCGGTGATCGTGGAGGAGGCCGCCGGCGGCCGTCCGATAGCGGTCACGGGTAAGGGCCGCCAGACCGTAGCCGCCATCGAGGATGCCTGGCGCATCGATGACGAATGGTGGCGCGCCGAACCGCTGTCCCGGCTTTACTATGCCGTTATTATGGCGTCGGGCCGGCGTTTAACCATTTACAATGATCTGGTGACCGGGCGCTGGTACCGGCAGAACTACTAGCCGTCCGCCCATCCCCGCGGCCCCAATTCCAAATGTCTAATACCTAAATCCTAAATAATGACAAAATTAAAAGGTCCAAAATTTTAAAACCACTCACCGTCAGGTATTAAATATTGAGATTTGAAATTTGTTTGGAATTTGGAATTTGTGATTTGGAATTTGTTTAGACATTAGATATTAGAAATTCGATATTTGTATTATGAGCACATACTCCGAACTCCACTGTCACAGCTATTACTCCTTCCACGACGGCGCCTCGTCGCTGGAAGAGTTGCTTGTCCAGTCGAAGGAACTTGGGTACGAAGCACTGGCCGTCACCGACCACGACAACCTGTGCGGCGCAATGCGTTTTGCCCACCTGGCTGGATCGCTCGAGATGAAGGGCATCGTTGGCGCTGAAGTGACGCTCAAAGGTGGTTACCACCTCACCCTGCTCGTCGAGAACCGGGAAGGCTATAAGAACCTCTGCCGCCTGATCACCGCGGCCGCTGAAGCCGGTGAACGCAACACCCCAGAACTGCCGCCGGAGAGGCTGGCGGAACACGCCTCGGGGTTGATAGTGCTGTCGGGTTGTCCGAAGGGGGAACTCAGCCAACTGCTCATGGCGGAGCGGTTCGACGAGGCGCGCGGCTTGATCAGGCAATATCTCGACTGGTTCGGCAGCGCCAACTACTACATTGAGTTGCAGCACAACCGCGTTTACGGCGATAGGGCGCGCAACAAGAAGCTCGTCGAGCTGGCCGCTGAACTCGGCGCCCGGGTCGTGGCCACCGGCAATGTTCATTACCATGTGCGCGACCGGCACCAACTCCAGGATTGCCTGGTGGCCGTCAAGCACTGTAAAAATCTCGATGCCAGCCACCGGGAGCGCCGGCCTAACTCCGAGTTTTACCTGCGTCCTGTCGCGGAAATCGAGGCGCTGTTTGAAGGCTGTCCCGAAGCCCTGGCCAACACGGTGACCATCGCCGGCCGCTGCTCTTTCGATCTGACCTCGGAGCTGAATTACACCTTCCCGGATTATCCGGCGCCGGACGGCCAAACCCCGGAGAGTTACCTCGAAAATCTTTGCCTGGAGGCGGCGGTCCGGCGTTACGGCGGCGTCACCCCTGAAGTGAGGACGCGCCTGGACGAGGAGTTCCGGCTGGTGAAAAAGCATCGCCTGGCCGGCTTTCTGCTGCTCTATCATGACGTCATCAAGCTGGGGCGGGAGGCGATGATCGATCTGGGTCTTGCCGATCTTTCCCAATCGCTTGAGGAAAACCCGCCGGGCCGGGGCCGGGGTTCTTCGGTGGCCCTCCTGATCGGTTATCTTATCGGTTTGTCGCACATCGATCCCCTGAAATACCGCCTGTCGCTGGAACGCTTCCTGCCCGATGATACCATGAGCGGCGCGCCGGACATCGACTTGGATTTCCCGCGCAGCATCCGCGAGGAACTGATATTGCGGACGCATCGCAAATGGGGCTGGCGTCACGCCGCGCTGGCCGGCACTATCGCCACCTACCAGGTAAGGGGCGCCGTCAGGGATCTGGGCAAGGCCTTGAGCCTGCCGCCGGAAGAGATCGGCCAGCTGGCCAAGCAGTTGGACTGGGGCAGCGCCCGGAAGCTCAGCACAAGCATGGACAAATCGCCGCATTTTCGGGACAAGGTCAAGGCGCCGGTGTGGCGGGACCTGGTGCGCCTGGCCTGGGAACTGGACGGCTTTCCCAAGTACATGGGACAACATCCCGGCGGCATGATCATCTCATCGACGCCCCTGACCGACCTGGTGCCGGTGCAGCGGGGCGCCATCGACGGCAGGTACGTCTGCCAGTGGGACAAAGACAGCATCGACGACGCCGGTTTTGTGAAGATCGACTTCCTGGCCCTGGGAGCGCTTTCCCAGCTCCAGGAGGCGGACGGCTTGATCAAAAAACGAACCGGGCGGGTGATCGACCTGTCGCGCATCGATTTCGACGATCCGGCGGTCTACGACATGCTCTGCCGCGGCGACACCATCGGCATCTTCCAGGTGGAATCGGCCGCGCAGATGCAGACCATCACCCGTTTGAGACCGCGCAATCTCTTCGACATGGCTCATGAGGTCGGCGCCGTCAGGCCGGGCGTCGGCGTTAACGGCGGCGTGCAGGACTACCTGGCCCGCCGCAGCGGCCGGAAGAAGGTCGTCTTCGATCATACCTTGGAGGAACACGCCCTGGCGCGGACGCTGGGCGTGGTCCTTTTCCAGGATCAGGTCAACCAGCTGGCCATCGATGTGGCCGGTTTCGGTCCCGGCAAAGCCGACCAGTTGCGCCGGGCCTTCGGGCGGCGGCATAACGAAGCGCTGCTCGCGCGGTACCGGCAGGAGTTCATGGCCGGCGCCGCCGAGCGGGGTGTCGATGAGGCAGTCGCTGCTAAGATATTCCACAAGTTTAACGGCCAGTACATGTTCCCGGAGTCCCACGCCTTCGCCTTCGGGGTGACGGCCTATCAGGCGTCATGGCTGAAGCTGTACTACCCGCTGGAATTCTTCGTCGCCATTTTCAATCAGCAACCGATGGGCTTCTACAATCTGGAGACGCTCAAGGAGGACGCCAGAAGGCACGGTGTGGCGGTGCTGAACCCGGATATCAACAAGAGTTCCGCGGTCTGCGTCATCGAGGGCCAGGCGGTGCGGCTGGGTTTCCTTCACGTGCACGGGCTGGGCGGCGCCGCGGCCGGGGCGATCGAGGACGCAAGGGCGGGGGGCGGTCCGTTCCTGGGCATCGGCGACTTCATGGAACGCAGCGGCGTGCTGGAAGAAACGGCTCTCAGGTTGACCGGAGGCGGCGCCTTCGATGCCATGGAGACCAACCGCCGCAAGGTCAAATGGGAGATCGGGCTGCGTTACCGGCCGGTCAATTCCCAGATGGCACTACCGCTGCCGGTCAGACAGGACATGGCGGAACTGGCGGGCCTGAATGACTGGGAGCGCATGCAGGAAGAGTACAGCGTGCTCAGCCTCTTTCCCGCCGGGCACATCATGGCCAGCGTCCGCCCCCGCTTCAATGGCCGCGGCGTATCGCGCAGCAGTGATATCGAGCGCATGGACGACGGCACCGAGCTGACCGTTGCCGGCCTGGTAATCCGCCGCCAGCGCCCCCGCGGCAAAGTGGTCTTCATCACCCTGGAAGACGAGTTCGGCCACATACCGCTGATGGTTTTCCCGCAGGTGTATGAGCGGCAGGAACTGAAGTTCAGGTCTCCGTTCCTGATAGTCAAAGGCAGGCTGTCCCGGCGCGAGGGAGCGCACAACGTGGTAGTGAGCCAGGTAACCCTTTTTGCCGCCCTGGATAAAGTGCCGGTCTCCAAAGACTGGAGGTAAGGCAGTTAGGCCTGGTTCCCGGTTTTGATTTGGAATTTGTTTCGGATTTCGATATTCGGATTTCAGGTTTGGGCTCAATGGCCTCCCCTACAGCATATACCCGATATCCGAGGACGCCGTCGGGTAGGTAAACAGCGTTTCTTTGACCTTTTCAGCCGGTAATCCGGCCTTCATGGCCAGGGCGAAGATATTGATCACTTCATCGGAGTGGGGGCCCAGCAGGTGGGCGCCGATGATCCTGCCGCTGCCTTCCTCGACCATCACCTTGTAGCCGGAAGTATCCTCGTTGAGCCGGTGGCTGGTGTACCAGGCCGCAGTGTCGGCGTGGTTGACCTTGAACTTGAGTCCCCGCTCTTTGGCCTGTTCCTCGGTCAGGCCCACCGAGGCCAGCGGGGGGATGGTGAACACGGCGGAGGCGACCACGCTGTAGTCCGGGCTCACCCGGTTGCCTTCAAGCATATTGGCAGCGACGGCATCGCCGTCAATGCCGGCCACCGGTGTTAGCGCCGGTCCCTTTTTGGTCACGTCGCCCGCGGCATAGACGGAAGGGTTGGAAAGGCTTTGCAGGTAATCGTTCAGCTTCAGCCGCCCGCTCTCGTGTTCGATACCGGCTGAATCCAGGTCGAGATTCATAAGCGCCGGCACCCGGCCGGCGGCATGTACTGCCAGGTCTACTTCGAACCTGAGTTCACGGTCCCCGGCGACGGCGTGAACGGTGAACCCCTGATCCGATTTTTCAATAGATTTAACGGCCGTGCCCGTCCTGGCGTCGATGCCGATGCCCCGGGTCTTTTTGAGGAGCATGGCCACCATGTCCCGGTCGAACGGGCCCAGGAAATGGTCCGACATCTCCAGCATGGTGACCTCGGCGCCGGCGCGCCGGGAGAGGTGGGCGAACTCGAACCCGATGTAACCGCCGCCGACGAAGAGCACCCGGTCGGGCAGTTGTTCCAGTTCCAGGAACTGGTCGCTGGTGGTAAGGTGTTCTTCTCCGTCGATGCCCAGTTTCATCGGCTCGGCCCCGGCAGCGATGAGAATGAACCGCCCTTCCAGCACCTCGCCGCTCACGGCAACTGCATTACGTCCGGTGAAACGGGCTGATCCGCGGTAGGTGTCGATACCCCGGTCGTGAAGACCTTTTTCTATTTCCCCGGGCATCGGGCCGGTAAAAGTCCGCTTGAAGGCCATCAATTCCGGCCAATTGATATCAAGCGTCTCCGCCTTAACCCCCAGGCCGGAAAAGCGTTTGACCTGGTCAAGGGCGTCGGCGGCGCCGATGAGCACCTTTTTGGGGTCGCAGCCCCTCAGGGCGCAGGTACCGCCGAAGGGGAGCTGGTCGATGACGGCCACCCTCCATCCGGCGGCGCGGCATCGGAAGGCGGCAGAACGGCCGGCGCTGCCCGAGCCGATGACTACCAGGTCATATTCATTTGGCATTCTGTGTCCCCCTGATTGTAAGTTTATACCCGATGCTATTTTTCCGCCAATGCCTTTAATAGCTCTTCCAGGCAATCCACCCAGGTGGCCCTGACGTTTGTCATGTCGTCCTTGATGCTGAAAAAACTGGTCGTAGTTTAACCGCGAGAATGTTGGTGGAAACCAGCATCCACACAGCGTGGCTGGTGGCAGCCACCACTTTCCTGACTTCATAGGTATTATTTACCAGTTTCACCGGGTCGGGATTGTGCCGCCTCCGGCTTGGATTATACCGCCAAAGCCGCCGCGATGGCGGCGCGGATATCAGCCACTCTTGCGCCGATATCGGCAACGCCAACCAGCGCTGATATCATCGCCATGTACCTGACGCCGCGGCGAGTGAGTTCCGCCACATGCTCCAGCTTGATGCCGCCGATGGCGACCACCGGCAGACGGCTGTGGGAAAGGGCATAATCGAGGAGTTCCAGGCCCCCAGGCGCGGCGGCGTCCGGCTTGGTGCCGGTAGGGTACACCGGCCCTGCGCCCAGGTAATCTACGCCCTCGAGCGCCGCCGCCCGGTCGATCTCTTCCGGCGTCGTCACCGAATAACCCAATATCATCTCCCCGCCGATGAGCTGGCGCGCCGCCTCCGGGGGGAGGTCCTCCTGCCCGATATGGAGGCCGTCGGCGCCAGCGGCCAGTGCCAGTTGGGCATCGTCATTCACGATGAAACAGGCGTCATACCGGCGGCAGAGATTCCGGATAGCAAGGCACTCTTCATGCCTTTGGCGGAGGGGGAAGTCTTTCTCACGGTATTGGATGATCTTGACGCCGGCTTCAAGCAACAATCGGGCTGTCTCGACGTTACCCCTTCCTGAGGAATGGGCACGGCTCAGGACGGCGTAGATATCGGTATCCGGCAGACCACGACGCGTTGTCATCGCTCAGGCCTGCGCTTTAGCCGCCGCATCGTAGAAAGCCCTCCAGAAAGGATCGACGATGGGATGAACCAGCGGCTTTTCCCGGCAATCCTCGATGAGGACCATACCACTCTCCGGCGTGGTCAGCTCCCCGACGATGGAGGAGATGATGCCCTTGGTCTCGAGCGCCGCCACCACCGCCTCCGCCTTGTGCGGCCGGCAGGTGATTATCAGGCTGCCCTCGCTGATGGAGGCATAGGGGTCGATCTCGAAGAGGCGGCAGATCTCCGGTACGCCGTCCGCCACGACGATCTTGTGCTTGTCGATGCGCGCCCCGAGGCCGGCCGCCTGGGCTACCTCGTAGAGCCCACCCCAGATGCCGCACTCGGTAGCGTCGTGCATCGAGCTGACGCCGTCCTCCCGGACACCGACCGAGACGGCGGTCATGGCATCTTCCACCACCGACATCTGGTAGAACAAGTCCTGGGCTTTTTCGGCGAACTCCGCGCCGTACTTCTCGGCGATAAGGCCGGGGAACATGGCAGCGAAGATGCCGCAGGCTTCGATAGCCGGGCCCTTGGTGATGATAATGCTGTCGCCGGCTTTGGCGAAGCGTGGCGTGACATATTCGTCAAGTTCGCCGATGCCCACCATCGTCGCCCCGCCGACCATCGGGTAATTGCAGCCTTCATAACGGGCGGTATGACCCGTGACGATGTTGATGCCCATCTTTTCACATTCGCGGTGCATCACTTCCCACATCGCCGTGAGTTCGTCCTTGGTCATCTCCATCGGCAGGTTGAGATCGATGGACAGGTATTTGGGCTTGAGGCCGCTGGTGGCGGAGTCCGAGGCGATGATGTGGATAGCGAACCAGGCGGCGCGCTCCCAGCCGTACTGCGGCACGATGAAGACAGGGTCGGTAGTGAACGATACCGCCTTGCCGCCTATCTCCACGATACCGACATCCACCCCGTGCTGCGGCCCGACCATCAGTTGATCGCTCTTGGCTCCGAGGCGGGGAAAGATGATCTCCCGGAAGATTTCCGGTGAGATTTTACCGATTTCAGGCATTTCCGATGTCATGCTTGCGCTCCTTCTGGCCATCGATTTACCGGGAGTTGGAGCGGGGTCGGGATTATGAAGGCGGGGAGGATTCGAAAAAAAGAAAACCAGAAGACGATGCTTCCGGTCTAAGTTCTGCTACTTCCCTACACTCGCATTACCGAGACCAGGTTCCAAGGGTTGTCCCGCAATTCCGGGACTCTCAGCCTTTCAGCTCCCCCAGTAACGATATTCAATTGTGGTTTAATAATAACAGGCCGATTGGGATATGACAACCAAGTCCGGCCGGAGAAACCATAATGCCAAAAACCTTTGAAACACTCCCGGTTAATAACGGAACACCGCCGCTAGACCCGTCGGGCTCGGAATTTCTTCCTCTTTGAGGGCGTAAACGTTTCCGCCGTTGATCAGAGTCTTCTTTACCGCATACTCGACCAGATCGACGGCTCCGTTCGAGGGTTCGGATTCCAGTTTGACGCGATGCTCCTCTACATCGAAAATGCCCCAGCGCTCAATCCCCTGGGCAACGAACAGGGTATCGATCCGGCCGTCATAAGCCGCGGGTATGATTTGCGCCGGGTCGCTGGCCGACGGCCCGGGGCCGGTGGCATTGACGTACTGGGCATACGCTTTTTCCTGCCCTTGGAGAAAATGCGGTTTCACTATTTGCCAAGCTTGTCGCTGCAGAACGTCTGCGTTGACCTTGTCGGGATTCCCGTCGATACCTTGCGACAATATATTGGAGTAATAACTGGCCTTCTTGAATATCGGTTGAAGGTAATCGACGCTGGCTATCACCAGAGGCGCCTTTTCTTCCTTCAGGACTTCTTGAAGCCCCCGATCGACCAGTTGGCAGAAACGTAACAATCGGTCTTCATCGTAATCCTTAGCTACACCCTGACCGTGGGTTATGACCGGGGTCTTGCCTCCGGCGTGATACTGATGCGCATCAACCCTGGTCCGGCCTTCGGTACCCCGACCCGCTGTCGCCGAATGGAACTGGTGCTGCTTTTCCTGGTCATCGAACCTGAGCGCCTCATCAAGGCTCCTCGGCATACCCACCGGTATGAGTTCCCGGCAATTGTCCCTGCGGCATCGGAATAGAGCGACGTGGTTCATACTTAAGGACAACAGGTAATAGTCTCCGTCGTTAGTGATGAGTGGTAAAAGGGGTTTAACGTAGTACTCATCGGCGACTCTCACGGTCTCGGCCACAGTTATGGGCAGATTGACATATCGGAATGACTTTGGAGAAAAGAATAATGCCAGGCTTTCATCCTGATGTTGCCAGAACAATGCGTCGGATAAAAGTTCCCGCGCCGGGGCAAGGATGATTTTTGCTTGTGGAGCGCGGAAGCCGCTTTCAATAAGGCGTATTTCAGCTTCATCCAACAAATTTCGGAGTTGAATTGGATCGGCACCCGTATCGCCCGTTCGATGAGTGGGCAGATAGATGGATACCGCCGGCCGTTCAGGGGTTTGCAACAGGTTTGAAAATTCTTCTTTACGTAATGTCTCCATGTCGAGTCTCCTTCATAATAGTTCGGTTTCTGATGTGACAAACGTACAAGGGATTTAGATGCACATAGCCGCATCGACCTCGGTGTTCACTGGAAGCAGGCGCACGCTGCCAGTAATATCATCGACCGCAGAAATCGCGGCGGTGGTTAAACTTGCCAGGCGGTGCCGGTTTTCAGCGGTAACGGCGAATACCAGATTGGGTGATCCTTCCAATATCTCAACCAATCCTACCCCGGGTGAACGTGACAGTGTAAAGGCCGCATTTGTCGCCAAGTCCTGAACGACATCCAAGAGTATGTAGGTTTTACCGACATAGCGTTCTTTCACCCCGATATTTTCCGAAGCCACTCTTAACATTATTACCGTTTGAGTCGCTTGCCACCATACGTATTGTCACCTAATTAATCAAGCATTGAGTACCTATTTCCCAAATGTACCTGATTAACGGATCTCAGCCCATGAATACGTAGTCATTTCTGCAGAATTGAGTATTCATACGGATTTCATAAATTCCAGCCCGGGGATAATATAGTCATGTGAGAAGGATTCGATTCGTATAACTTCCAAGTACCTCGGGCGTTAATAGAGGTGGAAATCACAGGAGGAAATGGTGATATATGGAAAGGGATTATTCAGGTAATATACTGACGGGCCTGCTCTTAGGTACGGCGATTGGCATCGGGCTGGGTTTGCTTTATGCGCCGAGGCCCGGTAGTGAAATAAGGGCCGGGTTGTACAAGCAGGCGCAGGAGGTCCTGAGCCAGGTGGCAGGGATCGGTGATACACTGATGGGACGCATGGATGATGTCGGTTGTACCGTTCGAGAATGTGGTAGAAGCATTCGTGTGGCGGTGAAAGGCGACGGTGCCGGCAGATTGCACCAGGCCTGAACTTTTCGATTCAAGTCACAAGAAAAAGGGTTGGCAAAGGAGGAAATATGGATAGCGACAAGGCGGGCGGACTCGCGGCCGGACTGTTGATCGGGGTTGCCGTAGGAGCGGGATTCGGCCTGTTATATGCTCCGAAGTCCGGACGCAAGACCCGTAAGGAAATTCAAAAACAGGCGTTGGGCCTGAAAGAACATGCCGATGAGTTCATCAGTAACGTTAAAGAGCGGGACGCGGAGTTTTGTAAGGCCATCAGAGAAGGAACAGAAAACTATCGCCGTGAGATGCTGGCGAAGATGAAGTGAATTCTGGAAATTTCGGGAAACAATAAATCGCAAAGGAGGAACCATCCAATGAAAAAAGAGACTATGGGCGGTATGGTATTAGGTATCATGGCCGGGGCGGCTATTGGGATGGGAGTGGGTTTACTTTATGCCCCGCAATCCGGGCGTAAGACGCGGCGGGACATCGAAAAGCAGGCCCTCGAGATGAAAAAGCGGGCGGAGCATTTCAGTGAAACAGTGAAGGAGCGAGCTGAAGACATCGGCAGCACCGTCGCCGAAGGGACCGAAAAATACCGGCGCAAGGTGATGTCTAAAATTGGCTGATTAATAAATCACCTTTTTAGCCGAGTGAGGAACTGAATTAACGAATAACGGACAGCTATTTGGCTGTCCGTTATTCTATTTTCCGCAGATTATCAACTAATTAACGATGAATTCGCCGTACATGACCGGATGAAGATCGCACCTGAAAGAGTAGGTTCCGGGTTCCGACGGGGTTGTGAAGGTGTATTCGATGGTTGTTTTACTGATCAGTTGGCCCCGAAAAATGGGGTCAGACGCGAAACGTTCCGTGTACAGCGCGAAATTATGGAGTATTCCCTCTGCGTTGGTAAAGACTATTGTGACCTTGGTGCTGGCTGGCACGGTCATACGGTCATTATCGAATTTCATTTTGTCGGCTTTCAAATAATAGGTGATGCTGCCGTCGGAGTTTGTTGTCGGCGGGGGTGAAGGCGTGTTGGAATTGCCGCTGCAGGCGGTGATCGGGCTTGAAAGCACCATAACCAGGATAAGTGCTGCGGGGACTATCCGGTGCCACATTCTGAACTTCATTAAAATCTCCGTAAATTATCAATGATATTCCGTATATCACATTTCATTATAAGCTATAAATGCGGTTGATCCTAATTGAACATGGGAATATTACCTCGCCCACAACCTCTCGATAAAGTATAATAAGTCAAGGTGAGCCGGGAACTTTCTCAGGGCGCGAAGAGGAGAATACTGAATGGACATACCTACGCTGGTCAGCATCAATTTGGCAGTTCAAATCGGGTTGGTCGGCGTTATTTTATATGCAGCTTATCTAGCCAGGGAACGCCAACTTGATAAGCATTGTAAGATCATGAGATTCGCGATCATTGTGCAGATATTGACTATTGCCGTATTTATGGCACCTCGACTCATCGATCTGGCAGGCTTCCTGCCTATCGGTGGGCGGCCTGGCCTGGAGATGTGGGTGCATCATATACTTGGTTTGCTTGTAGTGGGTTTATGGATCTATATTAACCTTGCGGTATCCGGTAAAATCAAGGTAAATGGCCGATTGATCGGCGTGATGCGGTTGGCGATGGTATCCTGGATAGCATCCCTCATTCTCGGATTTGATATGTATCGCTTTCTCTGGTGATTGCTTGGATGACAGATTTTCATAGTCGCCGGCGCCTGAGCCGCGAAGCCAGGACTATCAGGGTGATGATCGGTATGTACTGCCGCGATCACCATAAGGCGCCGGATCTTTGTCGTTCCTGCCAGTCTTTGGCGGAGTACGCTTTGCAGCGCCTCGACAAATGCCCTTTCAGCGAAGGAAAAACTGTTTGTGCGTTATGCCCGGTTCACTGTTATAAACCGGAATCGAGAAAACAGATCCGGGATGTGATGCGCTACGCCGGACCCAGGATGATGTTACACCATCCGATCATGGCAGCGATGCATATGTTCGACCGGCGACGGAAAAAACCATTGGCATCGGTCTAATCGATGAGGTTCCGGAAGACCGCAGCTATGCCATCCAAAGCTATGCCATCCAATCGGTAACATCCAGTGCGTAGATCATATCGTCGCACCATTCTCCGGCGATTAAATAACTTTTTTCGATGTATCCGACTTGCTTCAAACCCAAGCGTTCGGCCAGTTTTCGCGAAGGGGTATTACGGGGATCGATGGAGAAGATAACGCGGCGTTTACCCAACTCTTTGAAAAGATATCCGATGACTGCCGCCACGGCCTCAGTGGCGTAGCCGCAGCCCTGGTATACCGGGGACAGCGTGCATCCTAACTCGATTTCCCCTTCATAGGACTGCAGGAAGTGGATGCCGATGTCTCCGGCCAACTCCGGTTGGTCCGCGATGAAAATGCCCAACTGATACCAGGTATCGGGCGTATCCGGTGCTTCGGCGGTGGCCTCTAGAAACCTCACTGAGTCGGCGATATCGGTTGGACGCCATGTCTGGTAACGGAATACGTCCGGCAATGACCTGTATCGAAAAAGTGCCGGAGCGTCATCGATGGTCAACCGCCTGAGTGTTAACCGGGGTGTTTGTAAGGTAATAGCTTTGACCACCCGGGTATTTTACCTCGCCCGACAGCCGATGGCTAGAGCAATCCCTCAGCCTGGCGCGGTTGCCCATCCCGTGTGAAAGTGATGCGTACCCGTGCGCCCTTCTCCAGTCCGGAGAGGGCCCGGTCGAGGTCAGCAGCGGTGTTTACCGGTGCAGCATCTATTTTGGTTATGATGTCACCCGGTTTGAGACCGGCGACGGCCGCGGGGAGTCCCGGTTTTATCGAGCCGACATAAGCCCCGCGCATCACCTTCAGACCGTGGGCGGCGGTGTATTTTTCGGCGTCGGCGACCGCAGCACCGAAAGAGGGTGCCGATGCAGCCTTTGCCTGGGAGAGATAATGTTCAAGCTGGCGCTGGTCGAAGCCGACCACCAGGTTGCCGTCGATCTCGGTCACCGGTACCGCCATGCGCCCGGTGCGTCGCGCAAGGTCCTGGGCGGCGGCGGCGTCCCGTGACACATCGACCTCGGTGAAAGGTATGCCCCGTTGTGAAAGGAACCCTTTCACTGTATTGCAGTGCGGTCAGGTCTGGGTGGTATATACGGTCACTTTCATTGTTGACACCTCAGTTACCAGTATATCGCGGCTCTTCTTATAGTCAAAATTCGAATCCGCTCCGGCGCCGGGCGAGATTGTTCCCCTCACCGATGATATTTTCGGGAAACGATCCGTTGGGTGGATGCGGGATGGCTGAATTGTTCTCGGAGCCGGAAACAATGGAAACAATTATTTCGGTCAAGCAGGCGGCTTCAGGGAGTAATGATCAACGTCAGCAGGTTCAAAAACACGGTGGCTAAATCGGTCCTTTTCTGTCCATTCCCGGGATTCCCCTCGCAAAAAGATGCGGAACAATTCAATACAGCATCGGGAAGCCTGGTTTCTGAGAGGGAGCACCCATGATACCACACGGTCACTCATGGGTTGTCAATGGGATTTTGGCGGGTTTTGAAAATATTTATTTATTGGCGCGGGTTGTATGAACGGTCAACGCTTTTTCTTGGGTGGTGCGGCGTGAGCGATATCGATGGACTGTTTTGCCCATCGGAGGAGTTCTTTCGCGTCTTCAAAAACATCGTCCGGTACCTGAAAATAGGGCATGGGCTTGTATTGTGGGCTGCCGTATTTGACATAAACATCGCGATTCGAGTCATCGGCCTTGAGGTATAGGATGTCGTTCGAGATCAGACCGAACATGGCGTCTTCATGGAATACGCCGAAGCCACCGAACATGCGACGCCCGGAGACGACGCCGAGACGGGCGAGTTTTTCCAGGACCAAATCGAGGAATTCTTGAGTCGCGGCCATGATTTATCTTCCCCCGTCCGGTTTTTCAAAGTCATAGTCGCAGACCGGGGATTCCGGCGGCAGTTCGGGCACAGGCGGGCGTTTCAGTGAAGCTATGACCGCGATGCCGAGGATCGTAGCGATAACCAGCAGGGACAGGAAAGTCGGCATGTGGTAGATGCCGGAGATGAGCATCTTGAAGCCGAGGAAGACCAGCACCGACGCCAGGCCGTAATGTAGGTAGTAGAGCCGGTTGGCGAATCCCTCCAGAGCGAAGTAGATGGAGCGAAGGCCCATGATGGCAAACATATTGGAGGTATATACGATGAAGGGATCAGTGGTGATCGACAGTACCGCCGGAATGGAATCCACAGCGAAGATGATGTCGGTCGTTTCCACGGCGATGAGCACTGCCAGTAGCGGTGTAGCCACTTTGCGCCCATTTTCCACGGTGAAGAACTTGCCACCGTGGTAGTTGTGGCTCATCGGCAGGTAGCGCCGTAGTAATTTAAGGACGGGATTAGCTTCCGGATGCGGGTCTTCTTCTTTCTTCATGCCCATACGGACGCCGGTGAAGATCAGGAAGGCGCCGAAGACGTAGATGATCCACTCGAAACTGGTTATCAACGCGATGCCGCCGAAGATGAAAGCAGCGCGCATCAGAATGGCTCCGATAATGCCCCAGAACAGCACCCGGTGCCGGTATTCCTGCGGCACGCAGAAGTAAGTAAAGAGCATCAGGAAGACAAAGAGGTTATCGACGGAGAGCGATTCCTCGACGACGTAGGCACTAAAGTAGTCGACCGCGTGAGTTGACCCGGCAAAAATCCAGACGCCGAAACCGAAGATCAGCGCCAGGCTGACCCACAATACCACCCAGCCGACGGCCTCCCTGGTCTTGATGATGTGCGCATGCCGATGAAAGACGAAAAGATCCAGTGCCAGCATGGTTACCAGGAAGATATTAAAAAGTATCCAAGGCCAGATGCCGATGTTCATAGAATTCCTTTGTGATGAGCCGCAGTGCGGATTGAATGATGACTAAAACGGTTACTGTTCAGTGGGAAAGTATAGCTCAGAGCATAATGAATGTAAACATTATATCACTGGCAGTGGGTTTTGATGTAAAACGAAGAACCGATGGCAAATGGTAATATCGCCGTCGGCTCTTCGTTTCGGTTCTAATTAATCCGTCGGGCTGAGGGAGAGCTTAACCGCCCTGGGCGACCGCGATGCCGAGTTGCCGGGCACTGATTTTGCCTACTTCCAGCTCGGCCGGAGCAGCCAGTACCCAGTCCCCGAATTTTTTCCAACCCAGGTAAGTGGCAAATTTGTCCAGCGCCGCCGCGGAATCTACGGCTTCATTGGCGTGACAGATGATGGCAGCGAATGATAAGCCTTTCCTGACCTGCTCACGCGCCGGCCAGAGTGTCTCGAAGAACTTCTTGGTGTCGCCGGCCAGGGACTGGAAAGGCTGAGTGGTCACCAGGATAAAGGCATCGGCGTTCGCCAGGTCAGAGGCAGATGTTTCGGTGATGTTCTTTACCTCGGCCTTGCCCCCGGCCTGCGCGACGCCTTCCGCTGCAGCCTGGGCCAGCGCCTTGCAACTGCCGGTGAACGACTGGTATCCGATTACGATTTTGCCCATGATAAAATACCTCCTTTTATTTTAGATGACATATTGTTGCGGCGGACATTTGGCGGGGCACGGGTTGGCATCGCATTTAAGGCACTGCGAGATCATGAGTATCAGAGATTCACGCTCCCGGTCTTCCTGTTGAAGTTCAGCGATGCGCCGACGGCTGAGCTCTGCCTCGAGTTTTAAGACTTCAATGGTGTGTTCCACCCGCTCCCGGTGGTTAGACTCCCGGTCGCTTAAGGTGCCTTTGATTTCATCCAGGTCCAACCCAACGTTGCGTAACCGGCGGATAAGCTTGATCCGGCTGATGTCGCGGCTGTCGTATAAGCGCATGCCGCCTGAAGTGCGGTCCGGCGCTTCCAAAAGCCCCTTTTCTTCGTAGAAACGGACGGTACGGATGCTGACGCCGGCACGCCTGGCTACCTCGCTGACTTGAAAGAGGGGATTGAGCATGTCTGTCATGGTGCATAGTTTAAGACAACATGACGTTACTGTCAACCCATAACGTTACGTAATAGCAGGGCGACCTATTTAATTTCGAGTCCGGGATCGGTTAAGGTGTTTTTACGGATTACCCGCGCCCGAATCCTCGAAGCCGGCAAGATTGCCGATGACATTGGTTATAGACGTGCCGCTCGGCAATACTATTTTTGAGTTACCGGACAGAGCGGTTTCCACTGCCTGCAACTGGCGGAGTTTCTGCGCGTTGCCTTTAAAGTAGGCCTCCGCTGCCTCGTTGACCAGCTTGATGGCGGCGGCTTCACCTTCCGCGATCAATATCTGTGACAGCTTATTACCCTCGGCCTCCAGGATGGCGGCCTGCCGTTCGCCTTCTGCGGCTTTGATTGCCGCACGCCGTCTGCCGTCAGCTTCCGTTTCAGCAGCGGTGGCGAAGTCTACGGCGGCCTGTTTTTTATTTTCGGCCATGACCACGCTGTTCATGGTAGCCTGGACGTCCGCCGGCGGATTTATTTCCTTAAGTTCCGTCCGGACGATGTCTATGCCCCAGTTCCCGGTTTCCTTCTCCAGGGTGGCATAGAGATTGCCGTTGATGATATTACGCTCGCTGTTGGCGGAGGTCAGAGTCAGGGTACCGATGATATTGCGGAGGGTAGTGCGGGCCAGGGAAACGATCTGGCGTTCAAATTCCTGGACGTTATACTGTGACGCCTTGACCCCGTCCTCGGTGGAGCGGACTTTAAAGTAAACCTGGGCGTCAACGGAGGCATTCAGTTTGTCGGCAGTGATGATCTCCTGAGATCCGGCGTCGATCATGCGTTCAGTGACGTCCACCCGCCGTATCGTATCCACGAAAGGGATGATGATGTTGAGGCCGGGGGAGGCGAAACGTTGGTACTTGCCCAGCCGTTCGATGAGACCACGATGGGTGGGACGGACGATCCTGAATCCGAGAGCCAGATAGATCAGGATAAGCAGCAGAAGTACGGGACCGATTATCAGACCGACAGACATAGTGTTTCTCCTCTTTTGTTACGACGTCCCAGTATCCCCCGATACGGGACAGGATACCGGTTCAATCTTGAACAAAGCATAATCCTGGGGTTGCCCGGTGTCAATAAAAATTTATACTAGCTCTCCTTATTTGAGGGCCTTTTATAGCTGTGTTACAATGGCCTCTCGTTAAGGAGTAAAGAGTTCCATGAAAAAGCGCGTTTTTTCCGGCATCAGGCCGACCGGCCGCATCCACCTGGGCAACTACCTGGGCGCGGTGCAGAACTATGTGGCCATGCAGGACGAATATGATTGCATCTATTGCGTGGTGGATATCCATGCACTGACGACCCTGGAAGATACCCACCTGTTGAAAGACAATGTCAGGGAGCAGATGATCGACCTTCTGGCTGCCGGTCTGGATCCCGATAAATGCATCCTCTTCGTCCAATCACACGTACCGGAAGTGACTGAGCTTTTCACATTGCTGGGGATGGCGACGCCGCTGTCCTGGCTGTTGCGGGTGCCGACCTTCAAGGAAAAAGCGAAGCAACAACCTCATAACGTCAATTACGGGCTGGTGGGTTACCCAGTGTTGATGACCGCCGACATCGTCCTGTATAAAGCTGAGGCTGTACCGGTCGGCGAAGATCAGTTGCCGCACCTGGAACTGGCGCGGGAAATCGTGCGGCGGTTCAACGACCAGTTCGGCCCGACCTTCCCCGAACCGAAGGGCAAACTGACCAGCTTCCCGATGGTGGTCGGCTTGGACGGCCGGGACAAGATGAGCAAGTCCTTGAACAACCACATCGAACTGGCGGCTACCCCCGAAGAAACGATGAAAAAGGTGATGAGCGCCGTGACCGATCCAGCCAGACGCCTGCGCTCCGATCCGGGCCACCCGGAGGTATGCAACATCTATAAGTTGCAAAAGCATTTCAGTCCGGCCATAGTCGATGAGATCGCTTCCGAGTGCCAGAGCGCTTCCCGCGGTTGCGTGGACTGTAAAAAACAACTCGGCGCCGCTATCAACGAATACCTGGCGCCGCTGCGGGCCCGCCGGGCGGAGATCGCCGCGGACCAGGCATATATCGACAAGGTGATCAAAGAGGGCGCCGAGAAGGCCCGGGCTATCGCCAGGGTGACAATGGTCGAGGTCAAGCAAAAGATGGGGCTGCTTTGAGTTCTGCCATTCTCAAGGTTAGCTGTCAGGATCGCAAAGGCATCATTGCCGCCACGGCCGATTTCATCTCGATGAACGGCGGCAATATCATCACGCTGGATGAGTTCGTCGACCGGACCAGCAATACCTTTTTCATGCGGGTGGAGTGGGATCTCAAGGATTTTACCATCGAACAGCCCGAGATCAGGAATGCCGTCGATGCATTGGCTGCGGACAACAGCTTCGGCGGTAACTGGGAATTGCACTATTCCGACGGCCTCCCCAGGATGGCAATCATGGTCTCCAGGTTCGACCACTGCCTGTGGGACCTGCTGCTGCGGCACAAGGCCGGGGAGCTCAAGTGCGACATCCCGGTGATAATCAGCAATCATGAAGATCTCAGATATATCGCCGATCTCTTCGGAATCGATTTCCAGGTAGTAACCAAGAGCGCGGAGAACAAGACCGACGCGGAGCGGCAGGAGTTCGAGATACTAGATACCTGCGGCGCTGATTTTGTCGTCATGGCGCGCTATATGCAGGTCTTGAGCCCGGATTTCCTCAGCCGGTACGAAAACCGCGTCATCAACATCCACCATTCCTTTCTACCGGCTTTCGAGGGTGCTAAACCGTACCACCGGGCGTTCGAGCGGGGGGTGAAGGTCATCGGCGCGACGGCGCATTTCGCTACGGCTGACCTCGATAAGGGCCCGATCATACATCAGGGCACGCTTCAGATCTCTCACCAGGACAGCGTGGATGACCTGATCACTAAAGGGCGGGATATCGAGAAGAGGGTGCTGTCGGACGGGGTGAAACTGTTTATCGCCCGGAGGGTGTTCGTGCACGAGAACCGGACGGTTATTTTATAGCCTGGTCAACCTCGCCAGCTCCATCTAAGATAAACACCTCATCGATCGTCGAGTGCAGCGTTTCTGGCGTTCGGAACCGTCACACGCACATCGGTCGTCGCAATGCGTGGATTACTACAGGCGGCTCAGGAACCGCTTGATCCGTTCGAGTGCTTCCTCTATCTGGGGCAGAGATGTAGCGTAGCAACAGCGGAGGTAACCTTCTCCCTGTTCACCGAAGGCGGTGCCGGGTACGGCGGCCACTTTTTCTTCCTTGAGGAGACGTTCCGCGAACTCGTCAGAGGAAAGGCCGGTGCTTTTTACCGAGGGGAAGGCGTAGAAAGCGCCGCGGGGTTCGAAACAGGACAGGCCGAGGGAATTGAAGCCGGAGACCATGACCATGCGGCGGCGGTTATAGTCGTCCACCATGGCCTGGATGTCTTCTTCGCCGTTCTTGAGGGCTTCGATGGCGGCGGCCTGACCCATGGAAGAGGCGCAGAGCATGGTGTATTGATGGATCTTGGTCATACCGGCGATGATCTCACGCGGGCCGGCGGCATAACCGATGCGCCAGCCGGTCATGGAATAACACTTGGAGACGCCGTTCAGGAGAATGGTGCGCTCCTTCATGCCGGGCAGGCTGGCAAAGGACGGGACGGAGACTCCGTAGGTCAGGCGGTTGTAGATCTCGTCGGAGATGACGGTCAGGTTATGACGCTGGGCCAGCACGGCGATCTCAGCCAGTTTGTCGGCCGGCATGACGGCGCCGGTGGGGTTGGCGGGATAGCCCAATAGGATTGCCCTGGTCTTGGGTGTGATGCAACGGGCGACATCGTTAGGATTAAGTTCGAATGACTGGTCTTCATAAGTCGGCACGGGTACCGGCACGCCGCCGGCCAGGGTGACGCAGGATGAGTAGGAGACATAGCACGGGTCCGGCAGAAGGACCTCGTCGCCGGGATCGAGTATGGCCCGGGCGGCCAGGTCGAGGGCTTCGCTGACGCCTACGGTGACCAGCAACTCGCCGTTCCAGTCATAGTTCAGCTGGTGGGTCTCGCTCAGATAGCGGGCGATTTCATGGCGCAGTTCCGGCGAACCGGCGTTGCTGGTGTACATGGTGCGCCCGTGCTCCAAGGCGAAGATGGCCGCCTCGCGGATATGCCAGGGCGTGGCGAAATCAGGCTCACCGACGCCCAGTGAAATGGCGCCCTCCATACCAGCCAGTAGGTCAAAGAACTTCCGGATACCGGAAGGCTTGATCGCCTTGACGCGCTGCGAGGTCAGTGAACGTTCGATTCTGGTTTCGATCGACATCGTATCCAAACCTACAGGACGACCTGTTGACGCGGAATCTCTTCGGCTCCGGCCAGCACGGCACCATCTTCCTTGTAGCGTTTGAGCATAAAGTTGGTGGTGGTGCCTTGAACGCCGTCGATCTGCGACAGCTTCTGGGAAACAAAATCAGCCACCTGGTGCATGGTTTTGCCGGTGACCAGTACCGCCAGGTCATAGGTGCCGGACATCAGGTAGACGGTGCGGGCTTCCGGGAAGCGGTAGATGCGCTCGGCGATGGCGTCGAAACCAGTGTCACGCTGCGGCACCACCTTGACCTCGATGATAGCTTCAACCCGTTCGTTGGAGATCTTTTCCCAGTTGATGACTGTCTTATAACGGACGATGGTGCGGTCGGCCTCGGCGTCGCTGATGATCTGTTTGACCTCTGAAAGATCAGCGCCGGTCATGCGGGCAATCTGTTCGGGGGAGGTACGGGCATCGGCTTCCAGTATTTTGAGGATTTCTTGTTTGAGCATAGCAAACCCCTAACGTCAGTTGTGCCCGTCATTATACGCATTCGAGACGTCTCGTGCAACGGCGCACGATTAGAGCAGGTATTTTCCGGGGTATGTTCTTTTAATTGGCAGCCATATCAAATGACTTTGCCTTGCTTATGGGCGACGGCGTCTAACGAAGCGCCGAAGGCGGTACCGATAGCGATGCCGATGACGATACCGGCGCCAACGTTGTCGAAAGCCGCACCCAGCGCGACGCCAATACCAGTCCCGAGGGCGATCCACATGCCCATGTTCTCACCTTCCTCGACAAGTTGATGAGCTTCCTTCAGATGTTTGACGGTGTTATCGATCAATCGATAGTAAGTTTTCCAGTCGTCGATACGCCATTTTTCACGATCGAACGAATTGAGCGCTTCCGTCAGTTGGTCGGTGATCTGCGGATGTCCAGCACAGAAGTCACAATCAGCGGAAAGAGCTTCCAGCCGCCTTATCACCTGAAGGACCATGTCCAGGCGGAGCCGTTTCTGCTCCTTCGGGCTGAGGCCGTCTCTAAGGGACTGGATTTTAGCTTCGAGAGCCGCATTTGGAGCGTTCGTGTCTGCCATACTCGCCTCGATACATTCGATTGAAAATATTGTAGCATTTCACCCAGCGATCATCAGGTGGGTTTAATTTATGCTTTCGGTGCGAAGGCCTCAACGAAATATGCGATCTCCTCGTCAACCGCCAGTTTGATGGGATCAATAGTGATGGACGTGGGGTGGCCGTAAGTGGCGTCATACTCCACGAGAAGGCTGTCGGCTTCGGTATTGATGGCATCCTGGATGATGTCGAAGAGTTTTTCGATGGTGTCGGCCCGCTGGAAGAAATCGGTGGTGACGGTTTTGGGTTCATCAGTGTACTCGATACTTATGGCGACGCCGTCCTCTACTTCGATATCGACCGGACGGGTGTTGTCCGGCGGGCAGAAACATCCGATGCGCAACTGGAAATCATAGCTGGCGATAGCGGCCTGTTCCCATTTGGCGCGGTTGGTATCGAGCACCTCCTGTGCCGGATCTTTTGCCGGTGAGCAACCTGACAGCATGGGAATTACCAGCGCCAGGCTCAAGGTGAATAACAGGATCAGATGTCGATTTATATTTTTCATATTTTTTATAACGGCAAATCAACGCACGAGATAGTATTGGCCTAAACCCGATCGGGGAGACGTACAGGTCGCCGCTATACGAATCGTTCGAAGCGTTCCTTGGGTACCTTACAGATGGGGCAGTTGTCCGGCGGTTCGGACCGGGCGCACAGGTAGCCGCAGACCTTGCACCGCCATACCGGCTGGGATAAGTTAACCGTGAAGCCGCCGGGGGCGGCTGATTCTTTCGGTTCTGGCATTTGCTGACCTCTTCTTTCCGGCACCGGCTGCAACTCCTGTTTGCCTTGCAGTATGGGCGTGTTGACGTAAAGACCGCAAAAGCAGGCACCGTATTCACTGATGTCCGGGTCGCGGTAGTCGCAGGGGCAGATGGTGTCCAGGTCTTCCGATTTGACGCCGGAAGCCAGGCGGCAGGGACACGCTTGGTAACCGTAACGGTCGATATTAACCAATAATCCCTCGACCAGCGATCTGGTGAAATCGATGTCTGGATTCAGATGGTAACCCCCGCCTTCGGCTTCTGTGTTAAGCTTCCGGTAGTGTTTCTCGACCGCCTCCGGATCAAGTTTGTAGTCTTTCATTTGAGTGCCTGACGGATCTCCTCTTCTTTGAAACCAACGATGCATTTCTCGCCGTCGATGACCAGTGTAGGGAAGGAGATTGCAGGATTCCAGGTGGTAATCTCTTTGACCGCGGCGTCCCGGTCCGCGCCGGTCAGCAGGTCAACGTACTCGTAATTGTATTCTATTCCCATGTCGTCCAGGAGTTTTTTGGTCTTGCCGCACCAGACGCAGGTGGACAGGGCATAGAGCATGACGTCGCCTTTGTGAGCGCCTTCGACTTTAATCTTGGTCATTTCAGCTTCTCCTTCTTCGTTACCCGGGGTTTGGGAGTTTTCGGCGGTAGAGCTGCCGCGTAGGCGATCGATTTGCCGATCCAGGCGGCGAAATCAGCGGGACTTTCATACAGCGCCTCGGGCACGGTCATGTACTCTTTCATCAGCCGGCCCGGGAAAGGCTCGAACGGCAATGATTCGTCGTAGTCCTGACGGATATGCCTCCGGTCGGGTTCGGTCAGGCGCAGGATAATGCTGGACTGGTGCACCCCGGCGAACATGTTGCCGTTGACGAAGTACGCCGGACAGCCGAACATCATGCGCTTCTGGGCCGGGAAGGCGCCCATGGCGTCCGCCAGGATATCCGAAAGCCCGGTGGAGCACTTTTCCCATTTCATAGTCATATATTTAATTGTGGCCTATCGATTGAGTTGTGTCAAAATGGCGATGACCGGCGGTAAAGTTATTGACAGGCCGGCGAATCGAACGTATCATTGTATATAAGCAGTCGCGCGACTGGCGGAAGTGGAATGAACCACGTGGAGCGCGATTATCAAGAAGCCGACCGCCTGGGCAAACCGCTCAGGCGGTTTTGTGTTTTCGGAGGGAAGGCTATGTTCTCAAGAGAGTGGTTCGTGTACGTATTCGGACGGTGGATACTGCTGTCTGGCATCGCCGGGGCGATCATGCAGGTCATCATCGCCGACAAGATCGGGGTGCCGACATTTCCGGCCTTCCTGCTCAACCAGCTTATCCTGGCCTCCGTCTTCTGGTACGTGGATAAGTACATCTTCCAGCGGCACTTCGGCAGCGTCAAGCAGATGTTCAAGTTCCCCCGGGTGCGGGGCGAGTTCACCCCGGCGCACCAGTTCGACAAGATCGCCGAAGAGTACTCACAGTTCGCCGAGGCTTACCGCAAGAGCCCGGAGGATCACAGCCAGTGGCTGCATGAGTTCCTCGACCTGTCCCATGCCGTCGAGATGACGGAGCGGGTGCTGAGGGAGCAGGGGGCGGATGTTAATGGTGAGTTCTACAAGATCGTGCAGCAGAATAAGGGGAAGGGGCTTTACGATAGCAACGGGTCTTAGGTTGGGATTCGGGTAGGTAAGGTGCCCCCTCACTCCTTCGGCTTCGCTCAGGACAGGCTTTAATTCCCTCCCCCCTTCGACAGGCTCAGGGCAGGCGTGGGGGAGAGGAGATTGGACGAAGAACGACGGGGGTACTACCCTGGCGGTTCTTAAAGTTTCGGGCGGCGCTTGTGCCAGGCGGTGTTCTGCTGGTAGGCGTGGCCCAGGTTCAGGATGGTTTTTTCCGAGAAGGGTTTGCCGATGATCTGCAGGCCGATGGGCAGGTTATCCGCGAAGCCGGCCTGGATGGAGATGCCCGGCAGGCCGGCGATGTTGACCGGTATGGTGCAGATATCCGACAGGTACATGGAGAAGGGGTCGGCAGCCTTTTCGCCGATCTTGAAGGGGACGGTCGGGGCGGTGGGGGTGATCAGGGCGTCATACTTCTCGAAGGCGGCGTCGAACTCTCTCCGGATGACAGTACGCACCTTCTGCGCCTTGACGTACCAGGCGTCGTAGTAGCCGGCGGACAGGGCATAGGTGCCTAGCATGATGCGCCGTTTGACCTCCGGGCCGAAGCCCAGGCCGCGGGTCTTTTCCATGGCCTGCCACATGCTCCCGGTGTCCTTGTAGGAGAAGCCGTACCTGACGCCGTCGTAGCGGGCCAGGTTGGCGGAGGCTTCCGAAGGGGCGATGATGTAATAAACCGCCAGCGCGTAGCTGGTGGTCGGCAGCGAGCATTCCTCGATGGAGCAGCCCAAATCCTCGTACACCTTGAGGGCGGCATCGACAGCCGCTTTGACCTCAGGGGTGACGCCCTGGGCGAAGTACTCTTTGGGCACGCCGAGCCGCATACCCTTGACGCTGCCGCCGAGGCAACCGTAGTAATCCGCCTCCGGCTGCGGCACCGAGGTGGAATCGCGGGGGTCGTAACCGGCGATGGCATTCAGCATCAGGGCCGAATCCGCCACGTCCTGGGTCAGCGGGCCGATCTGGTCCAGTGATGAGGCGAAGGCGATGAGGCCGTAGCGCGACACCAGGCCGTAGGTCGGCTTCAGGCCGGTGACGGAGCAGAAGCTGGCCGGCTGGCGGATGCTGCCGCCGGTGTCGGAGCCCAGGGCGGCCGGGGCCTCGCCGGCGGATACGGCCGCGGCCGAACCGCCGCTGGAGCCGCCGGGCACCCGGGTCAGATCCCATGGATTATGGGTGGTGAAATATACCGAGTTCTCCGTCGATGAGCCCATGGCGAACTCATCCATGTTGGCCTTGGCGATGATGACGGCGCCGCGGGCTTTCAATCTCTCGACGACACCGGCGTCGTAAGGCGGGATGAAGTTCTCCAGCATCTTCGAGGAACAGGTGGTGCGGACGCCTTTGGTGCAGAGGACATCCTTGAGGATCACCGGCACGCCGGTCAGGGCGGCGACCTCACCGCGGGCGATGGCGGCATCGGCGTCTTTGGCCTGCTTCAGCGCCAGATCCCCGGTGACGGTCATCAGCGCCTGGACCTTACCATCGACGGCGTCGATACGGTCGAGGTAGGCGCGGGTGAGTTCGACAGAGGATATTTCTTTGGCATCGAGGAGTTTGCGGGCCTCGACGATGGTGAATGAGCTAACGTCTATGGTCAATTTAAATCCTTATTCAAGTACGGCGTGGATGCGGAAGAAGTCTCCGTCGCGGTCGGGGGCGTTGGAGAGAACCTCTTCGGTCGGCAGCGACGGGGCGGGTTCGTCGTAGCCCAGGACGTTGCATTGGGCCACGGTATGGGCGGTGGGTGGGACGCCCTCGGTATCCACCTGGGAGAGCACGGTGAAGTGGCCCAGGATATCCGAGAGTTCACCTTGCAGGCGGTCGATCTCGGCGTCTTCTATGCCGAGGCGGGCCAGGCGGGCGATGTGCAGTACTTCTTCTTTAGTCAGTTCCATATCGGTGGATTATAGCATCAGGAATGGAGTTTGCGCCATTCCAAGTAACAAATTACAAGGGACGGATTAAGAGGCAATGATGGTTAAAGTCGGCCTCGCAATGATGAATTTGGTGTTAGCCGCCCCTCAACCGTTTTAGTTTATCCTCCAGGGCTTCCAGTTTGGCGCGTTCTTTGGCTACTACTTGCTCCGGGGCTTTGGCGGTGAAGGATTCGTTGGAGAGCATGGCGGAGAGCCGCTCTACCTGGGATTCTGTTTCTGCCAGTTCCTTGGCGGCGCGGGCGGATTCGGCTTGCTGGTCTATCATGCCGGCCAGCGGCAGGACGAGTTCGGCGTTTTTGAGTACCAGCACCAGACGCTCCGAGTCGCTCTCACCCTGGAAGCGGTCGGCCTCGATGGAGAGGGGGCGGGCGCGGGACAGGGTCTCGATGATCGGTTTATAGGCTTCTAAAGACCCGGCCAGGTCTCCGGCGTGGAGTTCGGCGGGAATGAAGCGCCCGGCCTCCACCTTGTGCTCGGCGCGGACGTTGCGGACGGACTTGATGACCTCGATCAGGCCTTCGATGAAGCCCTCGGCGGACTCGTCGATGGCGGCGAGGTCGGCTTCGGGATAAGCGGCGATCATGATGGACTCCGGCGCGTTATCGAGGTACGGGCGCAGGCGCTGCCAGAGTTCTTCGGTGACGAAGGGCATGAAGGGGTGCAGCAGCCGCAGGGAGTTGTCCAGCACCTTGAGGAGCACCGGCAGCGGCGAGGGGCCGGAGTTGGACTGGAGGCGGACCTTCGCCAGCTCGATGTACCAGTCGCAGAACTCGCCCCAGATGAAATCGTGGAGGACGCGCTCGGCCTCGCCGAACTGGAAATCCTGCATATAGGCCGTCGCCTGGGAGACGGTGCGGCTGAGTCGGGACAGGATCCAGCGGTCCTCGGCGGGCAGGGCGGCATCGTCGATAGCACCCGGCGCCGATTTGTCGAGATAGCCGATGACGAAGCGGGAGGCGTTCCACAGCTTGTTGGCGAAGTTGCGCCCGGCCTCAAGGCGGATGGGCGACAGCTTGATGTCGTTGCCGGGCGAGTTGCCGGTGGTGATGCCGAAGCGCAGGGCATCGGTGCCGTACTGGTCGATGAGGGTCAGCGGGTTCAGCACGTTGCCTTTGACTTTGCTCATCTTCTCGCCCTTCTCGTCGCGGATGAGGCCGTGGAGATAGACGGTGCGGAAGGGCACTTTGCCGGTGTTGTGCAGCCCCATGGTGATCATGCGCACCACCCAGAAGAAGAGGATGTCGTAGCCGGTCTCCATGACGCTGGTGGGATAAAAATAACCAAGGTCCAGCGTCTCCTCCGGCCAGCCCAGCGTCGAATGCGGCCACAGCCCGGAAGAGAACCAGGTGTCCAAAACGTCCGGATCCTGCTCGATCTTCGTCGATTTACACTTGGTGCAGACGGCGGGGGCTTCGATGGCGACGATGGTCTCGTCGCAGTCCCGGCAGTACCAGACGGGGATGCGGTGGCCCCACCAGAGCTGGCGGGAAACGCACCAGTCCCGGATGTTCTCCATCCAGTTGAGATAGACGCGGTTGAAGCGCTCCGGCAGGATCTTTATCTGTCCGGAGGTCACCGCCTCGATAGCAGGCTTGGCTAGCGGCTCCATCTTGACGAACCACTGGCGGGAGGCGGTCGGCTCGGCGACGGTGGCGCAGCGCTGGCAGTGGCCGACGGAATGGGCGTAATCCTGCACCAAAGCCAGGAGATCCAGGCTGACCAGTTCCTCGACGACGAGCTTGCGGGCGGCGTAGCGATCCATACCGGCGAATTTCCCGGCGTTGTTGTTGAGCGTGGCGTCGTTATTGAAAATATTGACCAGCGGCAGGCCATGGCGCTGAGCGATGTCGAAATCTGTCTGGTCATGGGCCGGGGTAGTCTTGACCGCGCCGGTGCCGAAGGTCATGTCGATGATCTCGTCGGCGACGATGGGAATCTCCCGGTTCATGATCGGCAGCAGCAGCTTCTTGCCGACGAGTTCCTTATAGCGTTCATCGTCAGGGTGTACGGCCACGGCCACGTCGCCCAGCATCGTCTCCGGCCGGGTAGTGGCCACGGTCACGAAGCGGTCAGGGTCGTCGACAAGAGGGTACTTGATGTGCCACA
Organism: Dehalogenimonas sp. THU2; assembly: GCF_039749495.1. Classification (NCBI taxonomy): domain Bacteria; kingdom Bacillati; phylum Chloroflexota; class Dehalococcoidia; order Dehalococcoidales; family Dehalococcoidaceae; genus Dehalogenimonas; species Dehalogenimonas sp. THU2. Next base: position 75,264 of record NZ_JBDLLU010000004.1, read on the forward strand.
GGTGGCCGGACAGATCCTTGTGATCCACCTCCAGGTCCGAGATGGCGGTGTGGCAGCGGGGGCACCAGTTGATGATGCGCTCTCCGCGGTAGATCAGGCCCTGGTCGTAGAGGTTCTTAAAGGTGGTCCGAACCGCCAGCGAGGGGCCGGCGTCGAGGGTGAAGACCTCGCGGTCCCAGTCGCAGGAGGCGCCCAGCTTCATATGCTGCTTGCGGATGGTATCGCGGCAGGAATTGGCCCACTCCCACATGCGCGCGGTGAAGGCCTCCCGCCCCAGGTCGTACTTGGTCTTCTTCTCCTTGGCCAGCATCCGCTCCACCACCACCTGCGCCGCGATGCCGGCATGATCCACGCCGGGTAGCCACAGGGTCGGCTCACCCATCATGCGGTGCCATCGGGTCATGATGTCCTCAAGCGTAGCCGTCAGGGCGTGGCCGAGGTGGAGCTCGCCGGTGACGTTGGGCGGGGGCATGATGATGGTGAAAGGTTCCTTATCCGAGTCGATGCGCGGCTTGAAGTACCTATTTTCCATCCAGAAGGCGTACCACTTGTCCTCGACCTGGGAGGGTTCATAGGCCTTGGGGAGCTCGGTTTTCTGAATGTCGGTCATGGCGGTAAAATCCTTATGAATGCGTTAATGGGCTATTTTAGCATGAAGGGGGGTTAGCTATCAGCTGTCAGCTTTCAGCTATCAGTTTCCTCACGGCCTCCGCGGTGGATGGGCGGAAAGACTAGCGAAACGTAGATGTTTTGATGAAAAATATTTTGAGTCGTTTTCCAAAGTGCAGAAACGAAAGTATTTTGCGATTATGGCAGCGCCTGGACGGGCAGCGGTGTTACCCGTTGTTCCGTCGAAGGGTGAATTTTCATGAAACGGCAGCCAGCCGCGGGTAGAGTTTTTCCGACGATGGCGCCGGGAAGCGTTGACGAGTTGTTTGCGGAGGCAAAAACAATTGAAACAATTATCCTAATCCACGATGGGGGCGGGGGGATGGCGGGGCAAGCGGTGACACTCATAAATCAGCAAATCTCTCAGGTCAAACATTTATTGGAGAACGGATGATAGCATGGGGACGGGCGGTTGTCAATGGGATTTTGGCGGTGTGGGGGTACCAGTGGACATTCCTTGGGATCATTGCCCTTCCATGATCTACCGTGTTTTGAAACTTCGCCTAACTAACATATATCCGATCAGAACTAAACCAACAGTTATTACCGTCCCAATAACCCCTTGAACTAATTCTGCACTGTTGCCGCTAAAGATTAGGCCCATTATAGAGAAAGCGGCTACCGGGATTGCGAGTACGAGGATTACTGCTCCTATGATTCTCAATAGCATCTGTATCACCCCCAACTAAACTCGCTGATTACTGCTCACGGGACATACTACCAATACGTAATTATCTTGAAGAATAGCTAGCCTTTCCTGAGGCCAAACGCATTACCAGTTTAATGAATTTTACTAAAACACCTATTGTGATAGCTGTAACAATCAGTATTAATGCTATAGTTACTGAAGTTTGGGTAATATCAGCCGCAGTTGTGTCGGGGATTGCGCTAAAATCGAAAGGAAAAATTGCAAGCAGTACGAGAACAGTGATGAGAGAAAAAATATTCAGGCATATCGTAGATAATTCACGGAGCAAGTATTTGTCGATTATGATGAGGATTATATGAACAACGATAGTCAACATAAGCGTTAGAGTCAGGATTGGCAACCATAGGCTGATTTCTTCCGTAAAGACGGGATACCTTTTCCAAATTGTAACGCCTCCCACAGTTTCGCCGTTGTAGAAAGCCAAGTATTGATGAAAGAAATTGAAGACTATCAACCAAACGATGCTCCATGCAATAGCAAACGCCGAAGCAATCATTCTGCCAGCTTTGGATCTAGATTGCTGTTTAACACTTTCACCCAGGTCTTTACTCACAGTTGCAACAGTGGAGCCAGGTTGAGAAAATTGTGGAATTTCATTTTCAACCTGCTGTTTTTCATGCTGGTTGTTCCGAGCTAAGCTTTCAGCGATATCACCAATCATTGGAAGCTTATACGTCACACCCTGGTAGGCTTTGACCATCAATACAATCCAAAATACAAGACTAAAGGCTAACACCAGGCCAGAAATGACACCGCCTGCTCCTGGTATCCAACCAAGTGACATGCTAATAATATTCAGGATTCCGAAAACGATAATCGATTGAGCTGCATGGAAACGAACAAAACGATTCTCCTTCTCGAGGGCAAGGAAGATTAGGCCGCTAACCCAGCCCCCGGCATAGGACAATAATCCCGCAACATTCGGGCTCAATCCGCCCGGGGGTTTTGATTTTGAATCAGATTCGAATCTTTCTTGTTGTACGTTTTCTTGAGCTTCAATACGCGCCTTTTCTTCCTGGTAAATGCGCATTCGTTCTTCCGGTGTAAGTGACATACTACGACTCCTGCAACGATCCGTAATTCTTGAATGAATCGACTTGCGATTTTACTTTACTCCGAAGATTGGGTGTTTTCAATCGGGCGATCACGTCCTGTTCAGTTCCGGGTTTATTATTATCAAGGCCATTACCTGGCTTCCACTTTGGAATGGAAGAATTTTACGATACACTGGAATAAACATCAGAGTCCAGATATTGAAGAACCCGGAGGATATCCCTCATGACTAACCACCTGGCAGGGCAGACAAGTCCTTATCTGTTGCAGCATGCTGAAAATCCGGTGGAGTGGTATCCATGGGGGGAAGAGGCGCTGGCGCGGGCGCGGACGGAGAACAAACCGATACTTTTGAGTATCGGGTATTCCGCCTGCCACTGGTGTCATGTCATGGCTCATGAGAGTTTTGAGAATCCGGAAACGGCCGGATTGATGAACCGGAATTTTATCAACATCAAGGTGGACCGGGAGGAACGGCCGGACTTGGACGCGATATATATGTCTGCCGTCCAGGCACTGACCGGCCACGGCGGATGGCCTTTGACGGCCTTTTTGACGCCGGACGGAAAGCCTTTTTACGGGGGTACTTATTTTCCGCCGGAAGACGGCCACGGGCTGCCGGCATTCTCCCGGGTTTTGGAAGCCATTGCCGATACTTTCCGCACCCGCCCCACCGAAGTAGCCAAAACCGCGAAGGCGCTGGTTACGGCGTTGAGTGAAGCCGTGCCGGCGGGTGGCGGGACGGAGCTGTCGGCGGATATCATGGAGCGGGCTTACGGGGCACTGCAACGGGATTTCGACAAATCTAACGGCGGCTTCGGCGGCGCGCCCAAGTTTCCGCAACCGCTGGTGCTGGACTTCCTGCTGCGATACTTTCACCGGAGCAAGGATAGACACGCACTTGAAACGGTCGAAATCACGCTGGAGAAGATGTACCGCGGCGGGATGTACGACCACCTGGGCGGGGGATTCCACCGGTATGCCACCGACAACGCGTGGCAGGTCCCTCACTTTGAAAAAATGCTCTATGATAACGCGCTGCTCAGCCGGGTATATCTGCATGCATTCCAGATCACGGGAAATCCGGAGTACCGCGCCGTCGCCGAGGATATCTTCGAATATGTGCTGCGGGAAATGACCGACGCATCGTCGGGCGGCTTTTACAGCGCCCAAGACGCGGACAGCGAGGGCGAAGAGGGTAAGTATTATACGTGGGATGGCGGTGAGATCGATTCCATCCTGGGGGAGGCGAGGGGGGAGACCTTCCGCAAAAGGTTCGGGGTGACGGCGGGGGGCAACTTCGAGGGAATGAACATCCTGCACCTGACGGGAGAATTCACGGCGGAGGCGATCGGGCGCGACCGGGAGCCTAAATCGGCACTCCTAAGACGGCGGGAACAGCGGGTTCCGCCCGGCAAGGACACCAAGGTCCTGGCCTCCTGGAACGGGATGATGGTTGCCAGTCTGGCGGAGGCTTCCTGTGTACTGGGGCGACCGGACTACCTGGCGGCGGCGGTCAGGAGCGCTGACAATGTCCTGAACTCACTCGTGAAGGACGGCTCGCTGCGGCATACCTCCTCAGTCGAAGAAGGATTCTTGGAAGATTATGCCCAGATGATCGACGCCATGCTGTGGCTGCACCAGGTAACTTTAAGTTCCCGCTGGTTGTCACAGGCGCTTCAAATAGCGGACCGGATGATCGCGCTGTTTTGGAATGATTCGGAAGGTGTGTTCTACGATGTCCCCATGGGGACTCCCGGACTTTTCAAGCTGCCCAGGAGCGTCCAGGACGGCGCGGTGCCCTCCGGCAGCTCGGCGGCGACGGCGGTATTGCTCAAATTAGCCAGGGTAACTGACAATCAGAAGTACCTATCGGCGGCGGAGAGATCACTCAGAGGTCTCGGTGAGAACATGGCCCGCTACCCTTTGGGGTTCGGGCATCATTTATCGGCGTTGGATCTTTACCTGGGGCCGTCACAGGAAGTTGCTATCATCGGTGCGCCGGACGATCCTGCTGTACTGGCCCTGGTGGGGGTGGTTTGTGGCGGTTTCAGGCCCAACACGATCACGGTTGGGTTGAATCCTGGCGAAGAGTCCGCGGTATCGGGGCTGGCTATATTCAAGGACCGGTCACAAGTCGATGGACGTGCTACCGCTTATGTTTGCCGGGAGTTCAATTGTTTTCCACCGGTTACGACGGTTGAGGGGTTGGGGGAGGTGCTGGAGAGGGTGGGGTAACCTCGCAACGGCGGGCATGAGACGAAATACCTCTCTATCTCTCCTTCGACTTCGCTCAAGGACGGGCCTTTACGAAAGGGAAAGGCGTGCGGGTGGGGAAAACAATGTATGACCTTCGACGAGCTCCCCGGTCGGCCCGTGGGCGAGGCGTCGCCCCTACTGGTGGGTGGGACGGGGTGGGTGAGGGCATGCGGTAGCCCCCAAAACATGTTGCCCGCCTACGGTGTGGGTTACCCGCCAGGGATCAATAGGCTGTCCAGCCAGCATCCGCAGTTATTACTGTTCCGTTGATCAGGGCGGCATCGTCGCTGGCGAGGAACAGGGCTACTTTGGCGACTTCTTCTGGTTCGGCAACCCGGGGGTTCAAATTCAAGCCGGCCATGGCTCTTTCCATACCGAACTTGTCCGGCGCGGTGATGGTGGTCCCGATATTGGTATTGACGGCGCCGGGGGCGATAGCGTTGCAACGGATACCCAGGTTGGCGTACTGAAAACCGACGTTTTTGGTCAGTCCGATGACGGCGTGTTTGGAAGCGGTGTAAGCCGCGCCGGCTCTGGAGCCCATGAGACCACCGGCGGAGGCTATATTGACGATGACGCCAGATTTCTTTTCCAGGAATATTTTCAGAGCTTTTCTGGTGGCGCGCATCGGTCCGGTAGAGTTGACGGCAAAGACTTTTTCCCAAAGCTCATCGGTCAGTTCTGCCGCCGGAACGAAATTGTCCATAATCCCCGCGTTGTTGACCAGGATATCCAGGGTGCCGTAGGTGCTGACGGCCGCATCGATCATTTTTTGGATGTCTTGTTCGGAAGTTACGTTAGCCTGAACGGCTTGAGCGGTACCGCCCAGCGCGACGATCTCATCGACTAACTGTTTCACGGCATCGAAGTTGTAGTCCGAGGCGATGACTTTAGCGCCTTCTTTGGCGAAAAGCATCGAGATGGCTCTGCCCATTCCCGAACCGGCTCCGGTCACTACGGCGACTTTGTCCTGGAGTTTCATGGAAGGTGCCTCCTTTTTTTACTCGGGGGCAAGTAATTAGGGGGTAACTCTTTTATAACATGGGGGTACTAGTACTGTCAAAGCGCGTTGGGGGGATGCGTGGGCATTTTGATTTTACTCAGCCGTTATTCCTGGTTGGCGGCGTCCAGGATTTGGTCCAGCAAGTCTTTTTTGTCCGGCGGCAGCGGGCATAAGAGGAGTTTGATACCCCTGATCCCCAAGCGGGAGGCTCTACGTTGAACCAGGTTCAGTAGATCCAAATCAGTGAACACCACCATTCTGACGGTATCGTGGCTGAGGTGTTTCAACTGCTCAAGCACGGAAAACGTCTTTTTCAACCCGGCGGTGTTTTCGTGTTTGGTTCCCGCGTTGGCGCGATCATAGATAATGGCGGCGACGATGCGGTTGTCCTGAGACACCGCGTCGAACGTATAGCTTCCGCCGGCGGGAAACTTGACCTGGCGCTCTTGAAAAGTGGTATCGTCAAATTCCTGTTTCAGCCAGGCTTTGATGGCGGGTTCAATATCGGTTTTGATCCGGGGGGTGTTTATCATCTGTGCCTCAATCATATCGATAGGAGTGTATCATGAATCGGGGTGGGGGGTGTGGGGGGAGGGGAGAATCCTAATATCTAATATCTAAATTCTAAACAAATCCAAATATCGAAGCCGAAAATTCAAAACGGGTGACCCTTTGACAGGCTCAGGGCGAACGTATTCCTGGGTGGAGAAACAAACCAACCAACAAAATAGTGCTGCGATCTCGTCATGTAGCGGATGAGACGAAATCCCTCTCAATCTCCCTTTACGAAAAGGAGAGGTGCGCGGCGGGTTACCGACGCGCGGTAATATGTTCGTAACAAATGTCGGATATAATCAGTTAAGAATATGCGGCGAGCAGTTTCCCGGAGGCTGAAAACGCCGCGTTGATTAAGCATTGGAGAGGCAGTACAATCATGTCCGTTAATAAAGGAGAATTAAAGATGCACCAATCGAACCACAAGGAAATGGTACCCCTGGTCGATATTTACGGCAGTAATGTCTTCAACGACCAGGTCATGCGGCAGATGCTGCCGAAGGAGATCTACAAATCCTTCAGGCAGACGATTGAAGAAGGGTTGCCGCTTGGCGCGCAGGTCGCGGAAGTAGTGGCTTCCGCCATGAAAGACTGGGCTATAGCCAAGGGCTCCACCCATTTCACTCACTGGTTTCAGCCCCTGACCGGCATCACCGCGGAAAAGCATGACTCATTTATTTCGCCGACGGCTGACGGGCGTACGATGATGGAGTTCTCCGGCAAGGAGCTCATCAAGGGTGAGCCGGATGCCTCTTCTTTCCCTTCCGGTGGTCTGCGCGCCACCTTCGAAGCCCGCGGCTATACCGCCTGGGACTGCACTTCTCCGGCTTTCGTCAAGGACGGCAGCCTGTGCATCCCGACCGCCTTCGCTTCTTATACCGGCGAAGCGCTCGACAAGAAGACCCCCCTGCTGCGCTCTATGGATGCCCTGAACCGCCAGGCGCTCCGGGTGCTGCGGGTCCTGGGCAATAAAACGACCAAGCGGGTCGTGACCACCGTCGGGCCGGAGCAGGAATATTTCATCATCGACAAAAAACTGTTCGACCAGCGCGAGGATCTGATTCTCACCGGCCGGACGCTTTTCGGCGCCAAACCCCCCAAGGGACAGGAGATGGAAGACCATTACTTCGGCCAGATCAAGGACCGGATACTGGCTTTCATGGCCGACCTGGATATCGAACTGTGGAAGCTGGGTGTGGCCGCCAAGACCAAGCACAATGAAGTGGCCCCGGCGCAGCATGAGTTGGCGGTGATCTTCACCACTTCCAACATCGCCACTGACCACAATCAACTGGCGATGGAGGCGATGAAAAAAATCGCCCTGCGCCACGGACTGGTCTGCCTGCTGCATGAAAAGCCCTTTGCCGGCATCAACGGCTCCGGCAAACACAATAACTGGTCCATGTCCACCAATGACGGGCAGAACCTGCTGGAACCCGGCACCGACCCGCATCAGAATGTCCAGTTCCTGGTGTTCCTGAGCGCCGTCATCAAAGCGGTCGATGATTACGCGGACCTGCTGCGGCACTCTGCCGCCAGCCCGGGCAACGATCACCGCCTGGGAGCTAATGAGGCCCCACCGGCTATCATCTCCATATTCCTCGGTGAACAGTTGACGGATATCCTGGCTCAGATAGAGGCGGGCGGCGCCACCAAGAGTAAGGCCGGCGGCATCATGCACCTGGGTACCGCTTCTTTGCCGTCGCTGCCCAAGGATACCACCGACCGCAACCGGACCTCGCCCTTCGCCTTCACCGGCAACAAGTTCGAGTTCCGGATGGTCGGTTCGATGCAGTCGATCGCCAAGGCTAACTTCACGCTCAATACCATCGTCGCCGAGAGCCTGAACCAGTTTGCCGACCGGCTGGAGAAGGCCGCCAACGTCGATAGAGAGATCGCCGAGATCATCCTCGAGGTTATCAAGAAGAACAAGCGCGTCATCTTCAACGGCAACAATTACGCTGAGGAGTGGGTTACCGAGGCCGAGAAGCGCGGCCTGCCCAACATCCGCTCCACTGTCGACGCCATCGGGGCGATCAGGGCGGAAAAGAATATCGCACTGATGGAAAAACACGGCGTCCTGTCCCGCGTCGAGATGGAATCCCGCTGCGAGATCCAGTACGAGATCTATATCAAGACGATCAACATCGAAGCGCTGACCATGGTCGAGATGTCCAAGCGCCAGATCCTGCCGGCCGTAATCAGCTTCCGGGCCGACCTGGCCGGGTCGATTAGCAGTATCCTAGACATCGACGGAAACGCGGATGTGGAGAAAGCCCTGTTCAACCAGGTCAGCGAAACCCTGAAGTCGTTCAGCGCCAACCTTGCCAAACTGGAGAAAGCGGTCCAGAAGGCCAGCCACCTGCACGGCGACACCAAAGCCCAGGCGATCGCCTACCGCGACCTGGTCTTCACGGCGATGGCGGAACTGCGCAAGGATGCCGATACGCTGGAGACGGTCGTCGATTCCGATTATTGGCCGATGCCGACTTACGCGAAGTTGTTGTTCAATCTGTAACTCCGGCTGAATCAGACTCATCAGTCGAATCGAACATGAGAAAGCTGGCCCCGCAAGGGGCCAGCTTTTTTTATGGGACATTTGGGAAAGATAGTAAGGAAAAGTTAGTATAAGTAAGGTTAAGATATCTTGTATATGCCGAATTAGCGGAGTAAGATGATGATGAGAACCGTTGAAAGGAGGGCTATGCTTAAAGAATTCAAGACCTTCATCATGCGCGGCAACGTTGTGGACCTGGCGGTTGGTATCGTTATCGGCGCGGCTTTCGGGTCTATCGTCAATTCTTTTGTCGCAGACGTACTAATGCCGCCAATAGGCCTTCTCCTGGGTAATGTGGATTTCGCAAATCTCTTTATCGTTCTAAAAGAGGGCGCTACGGCTGCTCCTTATGAATCACTGGCTGCGGCCCAGGCAGCCGGGGCAGTCACCATCAATTACGGCGTATTTATCAGCGCTCTAACCAGCTTTCTGATCGTGGCAGCGGCTATATTTTTCCTGGTGGTCAGGCCACTCAATCAGATTGCCGCCCGTCAAAAAGCCAGGGAAGCCGCAGCGGCAATTCCAGCGGAAGCGACTACCAAGGATTGTCCTTACTGCGCGACTTCAATCCCCGTCAAGGCAAAAAGGTGCCCTAATTGTACATCGGCTCTAACTTAGAAAATTAAAAAAAGGAGGATACAATGGCAGGAAAATTCGAATTGTACCAGGACAAGGCAGGGGAGTTCCGATTCAGATTGGTCGCATCGAACGGGCAGACGATCGCGGTTTCCGAAGGGTACAAGGCAAAGGCCAGTGCCCTGAATGGCATTGAGTCCGTAAAAACAAACGCTCCCACCGCGAGCATCGAAGACAAAACCACCTAAAAAGCAAGAAACCTGAGAGACTATGCCGTGCCTGGGACAGATACCCCAGGCACGGCTTATTTGCATGTATAGATTAGTCAGACGCGCGGTTTTATCGGGCAGGGGCATGAACCGCACAATAACAAGAGTGAATCCCTCTTAGTCTCTCCTTCGACTTCGCTCGGGACCAGGCCTTTACGAAAGTGAGAGACGCGAATGGGCGCTAAGTTGGGTTATTAAAACCATAAACACCTACTTGACTCCCAATGAAGTAGTAGTATAATATTGGGTATATGCTCATAATGGGGCAAAAGGAGAGATTTATGAAATACGCGATTCCGGTTTACGGGGGACGTTTATCAGCTCATTTCGGTCAGTCCAGCGAATTCATGCTGATCGATGTGGATGAGAAGGGTACATTATCGAACAAGGAAACCATTGCGGTAACGCCCCATAATTGCGGCGGGAATCCTAAGATACTGGCGGACAAGGGAGTCAAAGTGGTGCTGGCCGGGGGGATGGGGATGGGCCCCCGGATTGCGTTTGAACGGCAGAATATTCAGGTTGTTTTGGGAGTAGTTGAGCCGGATCCGGAACAGGCAGTTATAGGGCATTTCAACAGGACGCTCGTCAGCGGGCAGAATGTCTGTAGCCACGGCGACTCTCCCTGTGATCACGCGGGCCAGCATCATCACGGGCACAACTAGCCGAATCTAATGACCAGACCTCCCAAGTGCCGCGCCGTCGAAAGCATGCCGGGCGTAACCTACTATAAACCGGCGGGCATTCCTTTGCGGTTGATCGAGGAATTGGTATTGCCGGTCGAGGGGCTGGAAGCGTTGCGGTTGAAAGACCTGGAAGGGTTGGACCAGGCCGAATGTGCCGCAAAAATGGGGATATCCCGCGCCACTTTTCAGAGAGTATTGGCAAAAGCGAGAAAGACCGTTGCCGAGGCCCTAACGACCGGTAAGGCTATCAAGATTGAAGGCGGGGTGTTCTTCTTAACCGATTCTCAGTCGATCTAGGCTGAAGCAACAGGACACTCGAATTCAATCGGTTCTTCGTTGCTGGAGGTGCCCCCTCATACATTCGCTTTGCTCAGTACAGGCCTTAGTCCTCTCCCTCGTGGGGGAGAGGAGATTACTCGTACAAGCCGATAAGAGGGTGTATTATAACCGGCTTCCAGAATGCGGGCCAGCGTTTGGCTGGATTAGCAGACGTCTACGTGTCGCTCGGGTTCCAGTAAATCATATGTTAAAAGTATTTCAGCTTCCTTTTTGACCTTTTTCAGTTCGTTGGCTGAAATATGATAGTGCTTCTTGACCATTTTTAAGACGTCCTCGAAGCCATATCGATTGCTCGTCTCAAAAATCCCCACCACTGTTTCGGCAATGTCCCGGACCACTTTGATTTCTCCTTACTAAAAGTTTATATTACGTTACAAATAATTATACACCTAATTGTAAATATTATCAGTCCTGCTTTAAAAACGAGGATTCAGGGATCGGGAGATGCCCGGAATTTTGCGGTTGCAAGCATAATTGCCAAAAGCGCTGCCGTTGGATAAAATCATCCTTTCGAAAGATGAGTCAGAGCTTTTCAGGGCGCGGCAGGGGGAGGCGGCGAAGCTCGAGCCGGCGAATATGGCAATTCTGATCCGGCCCGCGGCTATCGAAGACCACCCCATGACCTGCCCGCGCGACGGAAAGTGGCTGACACGCTTCAGCGACGAACACTTTCCAGAGGAAATCATTCTGGAACAGTGCCCCGCCTGTAGAGGACTGTGGCTCAACCGGGGTCACTTCATTGGGTACCAGCGGTTCCGCGAGCAACAGTGGACAGCCCGGATAGAAACGCCGGGCGATCCGAAACTCAGGGCAGAACTTCAACAACTGGTAGATGAATACCAGGCGGGTAAATCGACCGAGACTCTGCAGAAGCTGGGAAAATTCCTGTCCACACCGATGGATCCGGGCGCACCCCGGAACGCTGAGGCGGAACAGGCGGTGAGCACGGTGATGGGGGTGGTGATGGCGTTGCTACGCGCGTTCGTGCTGAGGTTTTAAGCGGATAATCGGAACCCATCGTTAAACGCTAACTCAGGCGTTGGCGGGCTTCAATCCGGTATCACTTCTTGTTCAGTGAATTCCTCCGATGGGTGGGGCAACGGGCAGACGGAGGCGGATTTGGCGTCTATCTGCGGCAGGTTGCCGGAGGAGAAACTCATCACGCAGCCGGGGTCCTCGCAGTGGCCTAGGTCGAAAAGATGACCTGTCTCATGGATTGCCTCTTTAACGGTGCGGGTGCGGAGCAGGGCGGCGTCCGGGTGGTCTTCCTTCAGGCGGAAGGTGGATAGTGTGGCGATGCCGGCGGTGGGTTCCGCTTCGCCGAAGGCGAAATCGTAATCCGGGCAGAAAAGATCCACATCCACGATGCCCAGTATCCTGTCCTGAGGTCCTTTGGGTATCTCCCGAAGTTTATCAAGGATCAGGGGAGATGAATACTGCTTCCTCCTGCGGTTCCAGGCGAAGGAAACGTCATGACTCATCTCCACGGTTTCCACCGGGAGGCCGAATTCTTTTTTCAGTTGAGCCGACAGTTCAGGCAGGGTGGCAGGGGGAAGCTCGCTCATGAGGGCGAGGATGATGTGGCCGGGGTTGGGATTGGTTATGGGCATACGGCTCTCCAGGGGAGAGAAATTCGAAATCCGAATATCGAAATACGAAACAAATTCTAATTACCGAAATTATAATGACCGAAAAGGGGTTACCGCTTTAATTCAGCGCATTTATCGATGAGTTCGGAGTCTTCCGGTTCGACCAGGATAACGCCGTCCGGGAAGACGATGGTGGGGACGCTGCGGTTGCCGCGGTTGGTTTGTTCCACGAAGGCGCAGGCTTCCTTGTCGGCTTCGATGTCGAACCAGGTGTAGATGACGTTTTGCCGGTCCAGGATAGCCCGGGAGCGGCGGGTGTGGGAACACCAGGTTGTTCCGTAGAGTCTGGTTTGATCCGGCATAGATCCTCCTTCTACCGTCGATTTATTTTAGCGGGTTCAGGCGGGTAGTTGGTAATCCGGGGGGAGATACTCCGAGCCGTTTATTTATTCCCGCCCAGAACCTCATCTACCCTGAATCGGACGATCTTTTTTACCAGGTCGTAGGGGATGGGCTGGTCGAGGGGGAACTGGACGGCGCCCTTGGAACGTTTATACGATGAGAGTTCCGTATCGAAGGCGGAGGTGCCGGAGGGGGTGGGGTAGAAGCCGATGTGATTCTGCCACGCGGCGAAGTGGACCAGGTTCTTTTTGTTCAGTTTGAAGGTGGGCATGCCGTAGCTGATTGCTTCCGTGGTACCGGGGGCGGTTTCCTTGATCACCCGGCGCATTTTCTCCAGGATATCGCGGATGTCATCAGGAAAAGCCGCGATATAAACGTCGATCGCTTCGCTGGGTTCGGTGGTCATCGGCCGGTTCACCCCTGATCTTTACTTGCTTTCAATCGTTTGGAGGCCCGGATATACGCGGTATTGGCCTCTCCCAGTTTGGTGGTGGCAACTTCCGCGGTGCTCCACCAGACGCTCCGGTTCCAGGGGGAGGTGACGTTAAAATAGTCCAGGCCGTAATTTAAACCGTCAAAAAATACTTTGTAAGCCGCCTGGAACTTTTTTTTGATCTCTTTCAAGTCTTTTTCAGCGGGATCCGGAACAGCCTTCAACCGGTCGATCACGGCGGGGAAATTGGCGGCGGCCTCCTTCAGGGCTTCGATGGTGGCCTGTTCGTTTTCAGCGGCGACGGCGTCATCGACCTTCTGGATGATCCGTTTGGCGTCCTCGCGGATCGCAGAGAATACTGCCAGCCACTGTGCCGGGGTTTCTTTGTCGGTCAAATGTCTGCTCCTTCTTGGATAAATTCATATCAATTACCGACGACATCGCCTCAGGCGGATTTCCGGATGCCGGTTTCGGTGATGAAACCGGTGATGTAGCGGGCGGGGGTGACGTCGAAGGCGGGATTGCAGACCTCTATGCCCTCAGGGGCGACGCGCTTGCCGGCCTGGTGGGTGACCTCGTCCGGCGAGCGCTCCTCGATGACGATCTCCTCACCGGTGGCGATCCGGTCGTCGAAGGTCGTCGAAGGGGCGGCGATGTAGAAGGGTACCTTGTTTTCCCGCGCCAACACAGCGATGCCGTAGGTGCCGATCTTGTTGGCGGTGTCGCCGTTGCGGGCGATGCGGTCGGCTCCGGTGATGACCAGGTCTACCCGGGCTTCCTTCAGGAAATGGCCGGCCATGGAATCGGTGATGAGGCGGAAGGGGACATGGGCCTTTTTGAGTTCCCAGGTGGTCAGGCGGGCCCCTTGACATAACGGGCGGGTTTCGGTGGTCAACACCTGTATCCGCTTGCCCTGCCGATGGGCCTCGATGATGACGCCGAGGGCTGTGCCGCGGCCTGTGGTGGCCAGGGGACCGGTGTTGCAATGGGTCAGCACAGTGTCACCATCTTTGATGAGCGCGGCGCCGTATTCGGCGATCCTGCGGGTGGATTCTATTTCCTCACAATGGATCTTTTCCGCCTCGGCCACCAGGGCTTCCTTGGCGGCGATGACGTCCCGGGCTTTATCCGCGACCGCGTTCAGGCGCTCGGCGGCCATGAAGAGGTTGCGGGCGGTCGGACGGGTGGCGGCGATCTCCGCTGCAATGGCGCGGTACTGGTCACGGAATTCGGTGAGGTCCCGTGAGTCTATCTTCAGGGCGCCGAGAGCGATGCCGTAGGCGGCGGCGACGCCGATGGCCGGGGCACCGCGCACCTTGAGGGACTTGATGGCCTCCGCGACCTGGTAGTGGTCGGCTAGCTCGATATAGGATTCATGCTGCGGCAGGCGGGTCTGGTCGATGATCATCAGACGGTCGCCGAGCCATTCTACGGGTTTTGTTTCATTCATCCTAATACTGTCCCTGAATTACGCTCTCACGTCATTATAGCAGAGGAGGCATACGGCGCAAGGGTTTTGAATGAATTATTGAAAACGATAATGCACATCAAAATAATGCTTTCCCACGGTTGCATCCGGGGGTATACTGTATGACATGAGAATAGGTCTTAAAATCACGGTATTAGCCCTCGTCACCATGGGGTTCGGCGGTGCGGTCGGTTATTTATCGGCAATGGGCGCTGAACAGCCTTTGATCCGTATCGATCCGTTGCCATATCAAAACTTTGCCATCGCAGCCGGAGGCGGTATTGGTTTGGTGGTTTTTATATTGGCCTTTGCGTTTTATTACCTGAAACAGAGGAATAACAAAGGCGAAGGGTGGAACTTCACTTTAATACTTGGGTCAATCTGTGGGGCTGCCATCGGGGCAATTACCAGTTACGTGGTTCTTGTTTCCGCTGAGAGTTACGGATTGATCGGCAGTAGCGTTGGAAAAACGATATTCGAGACCGTAGTCCCGTCTGTGGTGGGAGGTATCGCAGGGCTGATAGTGGCGGCGATCGCGAATGAAAATTAACGGTAGAATCCGAAGGTAAAGCTGGCTAACTAGATTTTCCCGACATAGCTGTGGGTAGCGGTCGATAGCAGCAAGCCGCCGTCGTCAGCGTATCTATCATAAAGCGCCATCAGGTTTTCCACAAATCCGGGGAAGGCGGCATCGCCTTTCACCGGGGCGTAGGAGGTCGATAAGGAGTAACCGATCAGGGTCTCCAAGTCGATGCGGCGGTCATTGGAAAAGACGCGGTAATCGTACTCGCCATTTTTGAAAAATACGCGGTAGGCCAGGGTCTCGGAGGAGCCGCCGCCGGAGCCGAGGTATTCCACGCAGGTTTGTTTGACCAGGGATTCATATTCCCGGCCAAAGGGGGTGGTGATGTCCCGGGTGTTCCAGACCAGGGCCACCCTGCCGCCGGGTTTCAGGATGCGCCGGAACTCTTTGCGGGACTCCTCGATATCGAACCAGTGAAAAGCCTGCCCGGCGGTGATGAAATCTAAGCTCGAATCGGCAAGGCCGGTGGCCTCGGCGCTGCCGTCGACGATGACGATGTTGGCGGTGTCCCTGCAGAACTCCGCGGCGGCCAGGCGCATCCCGGTGTTGGGCTCCACCGCCAGCACCGTTTTGACGCGAGGGGCCAGCAGCCTGGACAGGATGCCGGTGCCGGCGCCGATGTCGGCGACGACCGAGCCGGGGATTAACCCTACCTCGGCAACCAGGTAATCGATATACTCAGCCGGGTAGGACGGCCGGTATTTGGTGTAGTTCTCGACGCGGTTGGAGAAGCGCTGTTTATTGTCGGTGGTCATTGTTGGGTTATTATAGCAGATGGGCGGGGGAGGGGGTGGGGGGCCGAAATCCCTCTTAAATCTCCCTTTGCGAAAGGGAGAGACGCGAATGGGTCCAGGTAGGAGTGTACATTGGAAAGCGTACCGGTTTTGAGTTCTTGGTCATTGGAATTTATTTCGGATTTCGATATTAGTATTTCGGATTTGGGTGGGGTGGCGTGGGGGGGGAGTATGCCGCTATAATCTTTAACTATGAAGATCGCCTGGTATTATCGTTTGGTTCGTCTTACTGCCCGGATCATGTTTGTTTTGACGCGGGTCACGGTCAGCGGCAAAGAAAATCTGCCCCCAACCGGGGCTTTTCTGGTTTGCTCCAATCATGTCAGTTCCGCCGATCCGCCGCTGCTGGGCCTCAGCCTGCCGCGTTACCCGGTCTATTTTTTAGCCAAGAAAGAGCTTTTCAAGAGCAGCTTTTTCGGCGGTATACTCAAAGGGTCAGGAGCCATACCGCTCAACCGGGAAGGCGTTTCCGGCAGTTCGCTGAAGCTGGCGGCCGGGGTGACCAAGAATGGCGGGGTGCTCATCATCTTCCCGGAGGGCAAACGCAATCCTCACGGCAGGATGTCCGTCGCCCTGCCCGGCGCGGGCTACATGGCGGCGGCCTTCAAGGTGCCGGTGGTACCGGTGGCCATCATCGGCACCGAGACGATCAAGGGCCATTTGTGGTTTCTGAAACCGCACCGGGTGAAGATCATCATAGGCAAACCGTTCCGGCTCATCGAAGATGATGAGAAACCGGATAAAAAGGATCTGGAACAATACGGCGAACGCATCATGGGCGCTATCGCCGAACTGCTGCCGCCGGAAAGGCACGGCGTTCACGGAAAAAAACAGTGAAGATAGAAAAAGCCGCGGACCTGGGTTTCTGTTTTGGGGTCAAACGTGCTTTGGCCACGCTGGAAGAAGTGGCGCGGCAGAAGGGTGGGGTGGAGACGCTGGGGGCGCTGGTGCATAATCAGCAGGTGATGGCCCGCCTCAACGGGCTGGGGGTAAAGGTGGTCAAGGATATCTCCGAGATCACCGGCGACACTGTGGTTATCAGTTCTCACGGCGTTGGGCCGAAGGTGCTGGAGGCCATCAGGGAACGGGGCATCGGGATAGTCGATACCACCTGTCCCTTCGTTCAACGCGCTCAGAAAGCGGCGCACCGCCTGGCTGAGGCCGGTTTTTTCACCCTCATCTACGGCGACGTCAATCACCCCGAGGTCAAGGGCATACTGGGTTGGGCGGAGGGGCGGGGTCTGGCGACACTGGCGTCCGAGGATCTCGAAAATGTTGAGTTATCACGCCATCTGGGTCTGCTATCGCAGACCACCCAAGTACCGGCGCGCTTCATCGAATTCGCCAAGGCGGCCACTGAAAAAGCCCTGGTCAAGGACGCCGAACTGCGTATCGTCGATACGGTATGCCACGATATCCGGCTGCGGCAGGCGGCGACGCTTTCCCTGGCCGCCCGGGCAGACCTGATGCTGGTCATTGGCGGCCATCACAGCGCTAACACCCGGCACCTTGTGGAGCTGTGTTCACCGCTTACCGCCACTTACCTCGTCGAAACGGCGGATGAAATCGACCCCGCCTGGCTTGAGGGCCGTGACCTCATAGGTGTCACTGCCGGGGCGTCCACCGCGCCGGAGACCATCGAAGCCGTGGTGCGGCGGCTGGAGGAGTTGGGGAGCATCGGGGAATACCAAACTGCTGCCTATCGATCTCAATAACATCGGCGGCGAAAGGTCACGCGCATGTGCAGGAATATCAGACCTCTGTATAATTTTGAACCGCCGGCCACCGCTGGGGAGATTCGGGCGGCGGCGGAGCAGTATGTCAGGAAGGTCAGCGGCTTCTCCAAACCGTCCGCGGCCAATAGTAAAGCTTTCGACCGCGCCGTCGAGGAAGTAGCGCGATCGACAGCTAATCTCATCGATTCATTGGTGACCGAGGCCGCGCCGAAGGACCGGGAGATCGAAGCCGCCAAAGCCCACGAGCGGGCGGTGCGCAGGTTCGGAGACAAAGCCGCTTAGGCGCTTACCGACCGGGCGGGCGAGGCATGCCTCGCCCCTACGCGCTCCACCCACCCGTACTCATGTACGGGGCGGTTATAGCTCTTTCGGGTGATTCACAAACGGGTCATTTCGATGAATAATAGGCCCAGGTGAGACATAGGAGGAGCTATGAACAACCTTCGCTACATCTGCCCTGCCTGCCGGAAACCGGTGTCTTTCCCGCCCTCTAACGATCAACGTTATAACACCGGCGTTTCAGCCTCTGACCGAAGATTACCGGGACTAATCGGAGCCCGCGGGCCGGTATGGTCAGTTCACACGTGCTCTACGTGCGGAAACTATATCTGCAATCCGGAGGCGGCTAAAGTTCCGGTTTGATCGAAACGATGTTGCCGCCAAAAACGTTCACTGCTTTTGCGCGTTTTCACTTTGAAGTTGTTCGAGTTCATCCCAGCGGGCGTACATGGGAACCAATAGCTCTTTTATGGTCTCGATCCGCTGCTTCCTGTTTTCCAGTTCGGTCTTATCTTTTTTGTAGAGGGCGGGATCGCCCATCTCCCTGAACAGTTCATCGCGCTCCGTTTCAAGCGCCTGGATGGTGTGAGGCAGTAAATCCAGTTCCTTTTGCTGCCGGAAGCCGAACTTGATCCTGGGGCTATTGGCCGCTGCCGGAGCAGGGCGCGCTGCGGGCGATTTCGCCGGGGGGGTTGGGGCGGGACGCTGGCGGAGCCAGTCGTCATAACCGCCGACATATTCCCTGACGACGCCGTCCCCCTCGAAGACGATAGTACTGGTGACGATATTGTTGATGAAGCTCCGGTCATGGCTCACCAGGATGATCGTCCCGGTGTAACCCGTCAGGTAATCCTCCAGGAGTTCCAGCGTTTCCAGGTCCAGGTCGTTGGTCGGTTCGTCCAGGACCAGCAGGTTGGAGGGCCGGGTGAACAACCGGGCGAGGACCAGCCGGTTGCGTTCCCCGCCGGAAAGATTATAGACGTACGAGAGCGCCTGGTCACGGTTGAACAGGAAGTCCTGCAGGTATCCGAAGACGTTCTTTGTTCGGCCGTTGATGGTGACGGTGTCTTTGCCCTCTGAAACGTTTTCCAGCACGGTCTTGTTCTCATCAAGCTGCTCACGTAACTGGTCCGAATAAGCTATCTGGAGATTTGTGCCTAGCCGGATGGTTCCGGATGCCGGTTGGAGCTCACCCAGGAGCAGGCGCAGCAGGGTTGTCTTTCCGCTGCCGTTGGGTCCCAGGATGCCGACCCTGTCGCCTTTCATGATGGTGGTGGAAAAGTTCGTTATCACCGGGAGGCCGTCATAATCGAAGTTGATGTTCTCGGTTTCGACCACCAGGCTGCCGGATCGTTCGGCTTTCTGGGCTTCCAAGCGGATCAATCCCGGGCGCTCTTTCCGGGCGCGGCGAGTCTCCCTCATCTTTTCCAGCGCTCGCACACGGCCTTCGTTACGCGTCCGGCGCGCTTCGACACCGGTCCGGATCCAACCTTCTTCCTTCTCAAGTTTCTTGTCGAAGAGCGCGTTTTCGGTCGCCTCGATCTCCCTGGCAGCAGCCCGCCGCTCCAGGAATGTCTGGTAATCACAGGACTGATCGAAGAGTTTTCCGCGGTCGATCTCCACGATCCGGGTGGCGATCCGTTGAAGGAAGGCGCGATCATGAGTGACAAAGACCACGGCGCCCCGGAATTTGAGCAGAGTTTCTTCCAGCCGCCGGATCGAATCGATATCCATGTGGTTGGTAGGTTCGTCGAGCAAAAGGATATCCGGTTCGGCGAGGAGCGCCTTGGCCAGCATCACCTGGCGTTTCAATCCGGCGGAGAGTTCATTGAACGCCTTTTCACCGTCCAGGCTGAATTGCGAGATAATTTTACTGACCTGCTGATGGCGCTCAGCTTCATTTTCCAGGTGGTCCGGAATCCTGCCCGATGCCACGACCTCGAATATGGAGCCCGGCATATCGCCGGGGACCTGTTGGTCCAGGTAGGCGGTCCGGATGTCCTTCTGGATAGCGCTATTACCTGAGTCCGGCCGGATCAATCCCGCGATCACCTTGAGCAGGGTTGATTTCCCGGAACCGTTGCGGCCAACCAGTGCGACTTTCTCACCCTGCTCGATGGTCAGACCGATGCCTTCGAATAGCTGAAGACCGCCGAAACTCAGTGAAGTATCCTGGATATTAATGTATGCCATCAGACAGTGTGTCTCCCTGGAGCGAAAGGCTCATGAATCGAAATTTGCTGTCGTGAAATCCCGGTCCTGATCATTCAGATTGATTGGCAAGCGTGCGGTAATACCGGGCGAGTAGCAGGCAGTTTTCTTCCACCTTGTCGATACCCGAAATGCTCCGCGACTGGTGTTGAAACCCGCTCAGCAGGGCATCGTCGAAATATGACCCATTGAAACACTCCCTGAGGACGGTTACGGCAACCCCGATATTGGCTGCCGCGGAAAGCCCCATTCGGCTTCCCAGGAAAGAATAGTCGAAGTCAGACTGCCGGATCTCCACCGCGGGGATGTCCGACCGGAAATCATAAAGGCGGATAAACTGCTGGACCGTTTCCTCCGGTGCATTTTTCTGTTCAACCGCGACTCTTTTCATTATCGGGATGCCCACGGTTGCCAGCGTCGCCGGCAGATTCAATTTCACACGGGTTTGCGCGGCGGGTTCTTCCCAGGGGATACCGGCGCGGCGTCCGGTCAGGAGCAACAGGACATCGGAATCCTTCAAGGTCATGGTTCTGCCGTCGTGACTGGTGAAGGTCGCCTGATTGCCCTCGATCCGGACCGAATGGGCGAATAATTCAGGCGATACCGGCTGCCTGAGTTCTGCATCGGCTATAGTGAAGACGGTCAGACCCAGGTTCGCGAGGGCTTTTAGCGCGACAACGGCGGGCGGTTCATCCGGGTAATGGGCGATGATCCTGGGTAAACGACCGGCCAGCAATAATCTGACCTGGTAATCCGGTTGGGCGACGATTTCAGATACACTACGTATCAGGGGAGCCGGTGTCTCTACCGGCGGCATAACAGCCAGGTGGATCATTTCATAGTCCGCTTTCAAGAAACCGGTCGCCCGCCGTATAAAAACGGGTGAATGGTTGACTGAATAGAGATGGTGCCATCGGGTAGATTTGAACTACCGACCAAGGGCTTATGAGTCCCCTGCTCTGCCACTGAGCTACGATGGCGGAATGAACACTGAACCCCAATTTTATAATTAGCCCCGCAGCCTTGTCAATCGCGATGAATAATACTGAAGCGCTCTACTATTGCCCGGGCATAATACTGCGCCCAGCCGGTTTGGGGTTCTTTGAGCACCCGTTCCTTTTCCAGAAGCGGCAGCAGGCAGGCGATATCTTCACGGCTCAACGGCGCCGTCAGCTTTCCGGACAGTTCCGGTTCCAGTTTCGTGGCGTACCAACGAGCCCACTCCGGATCCTCGCCGCCGCTGGAAATGAAAGCCTGGTGATGGGCTTCACCTGTTGCTGTGAGCAGTTCCGTAATCGTGGCAACTAAATTATCCATGGAGACATTATACTCTCCAGGCCGATAAAGCCGAAAGGTTTTTTGCCCGGCATCTGTCAAAAGTCTTAGTACTTTTTGACCTGAAGCGACTTCCGGGCGTATAATCGAACAGGTTATGACGAACATTCCTCTAAGAAGGGAGGTGATAAGCATGTCCGGAGTACCCTTCCATCGCCGCACTTGACGGGTTGAATTAACGGCGCGGGTACCGCGCCATGGGACTGCTTACGCCTCCATTCCGTCAGGTGTTTTCGGCTAGTTAGTCGAATCATCGCTACTTATCCATTCGATCGTGACGGGCGGAGGCAACTCCCCCGTTTTTCTTTTGCGGTTTTTCAACCGTAACCGGAAGCCGCGGTGACGCAGTCCCCTCGAACAGTACCACCGATCCAACTAAAAATTTCGAGAGGATTATTACATTGACTTTAAACGCTAACGAACAGATGTGGTCGGACCTCGGTATCGACCTGGAATCCCACGGCCAGTTGATGAACGCCCTCGGTCCCATTTACGGGGAGATCTATCTCAGCCAGGAAAACCGGCCCAAGGGCATGGGTTTTTATGACTTCGTGGTCGGCGACATTCACGGCATCCGCGTCAAGGAACTGCGGGAGCACGCCAAGGAAGGCGGCAAGGTGGTGGCCACCTACTGCGTCTTCGTGCCGGAGGAGTTCTGCTGGGCTACCGGGGCCATTCCCATCAGCCTGTGCGCCGGCACCCAGTTCTCGGTGCCCGTGGCCGAGGAAGTCCTGCCCCGCAACACCTGCGCCCTGATCAAGTCCTCTTACGGTTTCAAGCTGGGGCGGTTGTGCCCCTACGTCCAGGTCAGCCACCTTATCGTCGGCGAGACCACATGTGACGGCAAGAAGAAGATGTTCGAACTTATGGCTGAGCAGCACCCGGTCTATGTCATGGAGGTGCCCAACAAGCGCGGCGCCGCCGGGCGGACGTTGTGGCAGCAGGAGGTCCGGGACTTCAAGGCTAAGATCGAGGAACTCACCGGCAACGAGATCACCGCCGAAAACCTCGCCGGGGCCATCAAGAAGGTCAACGCCCGCCGCAAGGAGTTCAAGCGCCTGTCAGCCCTGCGTGCCGCGGATCCCGCGCCCATTTCCGGCAAGGACGCCCTGCTGGCTACCCAGGTTTCGATGTACGACGATGTCGACCGTGAGGTCCAGATGATGCAGGCGCTCAACGACGAACTGGAAGAACGGGTCAGGAAAGGCGAAGGCGTCGCCCCCAAAGGCGCCAAACGCATCCTCATCTCCGGCTCGCCGATGGCCATCCCCAACTGGAAGCTACATCACATCATCGAGAGCGCCGGCGCGGTGGTCGTTGGCGAGGAGTCCTGCACCGGTTCCCGTTTCTTCGACGAACTGGTGCCGGAAGGTACTGAGAATCTTGAGGACATGCTGACCGTCCTGGCCGACCGCTACCTGAAAACCAACTGTGCTTGCTTCACCCCCAACACCGAACGGCTGGACGACATCATCCGCATGGCGCGGGATCTCAAGGCCGACGGCGTCATCCACTACAACCTGCAATTCTGCCACACCTATGCCAATGAGGCGGTGCAGGTGGATCGGGCACTGGCTGAGGCCGGCATCCCGCTGCTGCGGGTCGAGACCGACTATTCAGACGAGGACGCCGGTCAGCTCAAGACCCGCATCGATGCGTTTTTGGAGATGCTGTAATAGTTATCAGTTATCAGTTTTCAGTTATCAGTTGCGGGTTACGACGTGGTGGCAGAGAAGGAGCGATCGACTTGAAAATGAGCAGGAAAATCCCCCTTAGTCCCCCTTTTCCAAAGGGGGAAAAGCGGGCGGGAGGGTCTCAGACCCTCACCTACACCGAAGGGAACGTAAGGTGATCACCGCCGGGCTGGATGTCGGCTCGCGCACCATCAAGCTGGTGCTCTTCGAGAACGAGGTGTCTCATCGTGCCGTCATCGACAGCGGTCTGAAACCGGTGGAGCGCTGCCGCAGGCTGCTGGACGGGAGATCGTTCGATAAACTGGTAGTGACCGGCTACGGCCGTGACCTGGTGGCGCCGGAGCTTTCCGGCGCCACCATCTCCGAGATCTCCGCCCAGGCCGCCGCCGTTCGGTATCTTTATCCCGACGCCGGCAGCGTCATCGATATCGGCGGGCAGGACTCCAAGGTCATCCGGCTGAACGACAAGGGTGGCGTACTGAAGTTCGAGATGAACGACCGCTGCGCCGCCGGCACCGGCAAGTTCCTGGAGATCATGGCACGGGCACTGGAGCTGAACATCGATGAGTTCGCCAAAACCGCCCTTGAAGCTGAACGCTCGGTGACTCTGAACTCGCTTTGCACTGTCTTCGCCGAGAGCGAGGTCGTTTCCCTTATCAACAAGGGCGAGGACGCCCACGCTATCGCCCTGGGCTTGCATCAGTCCGTGGCCAGCCGCCTGACCTCCATGGCTAAACGGGTGGGGGTGGCGGAAAGGCTGGTCTTTGCCGGCGGCGGCGCCATGAACCCGTGCCTGGTAAAATTACTTGAATCAAGGCTCGGTCTCAAGATGACCGTGCCGGAAGACCCTCAAATCACCGCGGCGCTGGGCGCCGCCATCATTGCTGCTAACGGTAAACATAAGGAGTAGAGATATGCCTGAGATCATCGACGCCCGCGCCAAACCCTGCCCGCAACCGGTGCTGTTAGCCGGCAGTGCCATCAAGACGTCGGACGAGGTCGTCATCATCGTCGATAACGTGGTGGCCCGGCAGAACGTAGCCAAATTCGCTAAAAGCCAGGGTTGCGGTGTCACCGTCGAAGAAAAGGATGACGGTATCTACCTGCACCTGAAACGGGAGGCGGCAGCCTGCCAGCCGATGGCCGAACCGTCGCAGGGCGGGATCGTCGTCTTTATCGGTTCCGACATCGTCGGCAGGGGCGAGAATATTGAACTGGGCAAACTGCTGATGCAGAGCTTCCTGAATACGCTTCAGTCCCTGCCTAACCGGGCGGAGAGCATCATCTTTATGAACAATGGCGTCAAACTGGTGGTTGAGGACTCGCATGTCCTGGGTGAGCTCAAGCAACTGGCCGAGGCCGGGGTGGAACTTCTGGCCTGCGGCACATGCCTTTCACGCCTGGGGTTGTCGGACAGGGTGGGGGTGGGGCAGGTGTCCAACATGTTTACGATTGCCGATACGATGACGCGGGCGGGGAAGGTCATAAGTCTCTAGTCGGCAACATCCAGTTCGGTGCTCGGGAAGACTCGGTCGTGTGGTCCGACCGGGCAGGTTATTGTTCTTGACCCACCGTACCCCACCTTGTTACAATGCCCCCTGAACGATCGTTCAACGAGTGTGCGAATAGATGACTATCGATTACAAAACAGAAGGCCCCGTCGCCATCATCACCCTGAACCGGCCGGAGGTCTATAACGCCATGGACATGGACAGCGTCCGGTCCCTGGCCGAGGCTGTGGAACGGTTCGAAGCGGACATTGAATTAAAGGTGGCTATCATCACCGGCACCGGCAAGGCTTTCTGCGCCGGGGCTGACATACGGGAAACCCTGCCCTACATGAAAGAGCACGGCATGGACAATTTTCCGGCCTTGCCGACGCGCGGCATGACCGTCACCAAGCCACTCATCGCCGCCGTCAACGGCATCGCCTTGGGTGGCGGGCTGGAGCTGGCGTTGGCTTGTGATATCCGCATCGCCGCCGCTAACGCCAAATTCGGACTGCCGGAAGTGAACCTGGGTCTTATCCCGGGTTGGGGCGGCACCCAGCGACTGCCGCGCCTCATAGGCAGCGGACGGGCGGCGGAGATGCTCTTTACCGGTCAGCCAGTCAACGCGGAACAGGCGGAACGGATAGGACTGGTCAATAAAGTCGTTCCCGGCGATGAGCTAATGACGGCGGCGCTGGATATGGCAAGAGTCATCGCCGAAAAGGCACCGCTGGCGGTGCGTTATGCCAAGGAAGCGCTACGGCGGGGTGAGAATCTGCCGCTGGAACTGGCGCTCGATGTAGAGGCCGAATTGGAAGACACGGTCATGCAAACCGCCGATCACGACGAAGGCGTCAAAGCGTTCCTGGAGAAAAGAACACCCGAATTCGAGGGCAGATAGAGTTAGATATGAAAATTAAAAAGGTCGGCGTCGTGGGGTTTACCGGTGTCATGGGCGCCGGGATCGTGCAGCTTTGTGCTCAATCCGGGTATGAAGTGGTCGGTTACTCACGCGACCCG
Organism: Dehalogenimonas sp. THU2; assembly: GCF_039749495.1. NCBI lineage: Bacteria > Bacillati > Chloroflexota > Dehalococcoidia > Dehalococcoidales > Dehalococcoidaceae > Dehalogenimonas > Dehalogenimonas sp. THU2. Next base: position 100,973 of record NZ_JBDLLU010000004.1, read on the forward strand.
GAGCGGACCCGCAAAGCCCTGGCCGTCATCGAGAAACACTTAGGCCGGCTGGTCGATAAAGAGAAGATCACCGCGGAGGACAAAGCGGCTGCCCTTTCCCGTATCAGCGCCACCGATGAGATGAACGGTCTGGCGGCTTGCGACCTGGTCATCGAAAGCGCTGTTGAGGACATGAACCTCAAAAAGAGCGTGTTTACCGAACTGGACGGTGTGTGTCGGCCGGACGCTATCCTTGCGACCAACACCTCGTCCTTGTCCATCATCGACCTAGCCATGGCGACGCGGCGCCCGAACCAGGTGCTGGGGTTGCACTTTTTCAACCCGGCGCCGCTAATGCCGCTGCTAGAAGTGGTGAAAACCATCGCCACGTCCGATGAGACTTTAGAAGCCGGTAAAGCCTTTGGTGAGTCGCTGGGAAAAACGATCATCGTCGCCCGCGACGCACCGGGCTACATCGTCAACACCTTGCTGATTCCGTACCTGCTGAATGCCATCCGCATGCTGGACCGTGGGCAGGCTGGTCATGAGGATATCGACACCGCCATCAAAGCCGGTTTGAACTATCCCATGGGGCCGCTTCAGGTGGCGGACTATATCGGGCTGGATTCCCTGCTTTTTATCGCCAATATCATGTACGAGGAATCCAAGGAGCCGCAGTACGCCGCGCCGCCATTGCTCAAGAAGATGGTGACAGCGGGGTGGCTGGGAAGAAAATCCGGCAAGGGCTTTTACGAATACCGGTAAATAACCAAGTTACAAGATACAATAACCATTCATGGTGAGCCATTCACGGTGAACCAAACAAGCACCAAATAACCAGAATCAAAGATACCGTTCGTATTGTCAATGATGATGCTATTTGAAATGCTTTAATTCTCTTTTTATCAGTTCTGTCGCGATGCCAAAGGCTTTCACCCTGCGTATGGCCAGAGTATGCTGCGAAGTGCCTGTTTCGAATTTAGGCTGTACTTTCTCAACCCTGGTGATCGCTGAGATTATAGACTGAAGAGCTTCTTCCAATTCTGCTTTCCCATAGCTGCTTCCAACAGAGCCTTCTGTAGTACTCGTTCCCGATTCTTGATTTATCAACTCTACAGCGATGTAATATGCCTTTATTCCTCGGACAGTCATCGAATGCTGGAAAGTACCTGCTTTCAATTTCAGTTGTACTTTTTCGCTCTTACTGATCGTTGAAACAATCGCCCGGAGAGCTTCTTCTAATTCGTCTTTCGAAAAAGTAGCCATGAATAGTACGTCCTTTGATAATCGGAAATTAGTGGGCCCGCTGAACAAACCGTCTTCAACCCCATGCCAGCCCTTGGGTTGGGATTTCTGAGTGATTCGGTTTTCAGCTTGGAGCGGAGCGAGAGTTAAGGTACCCCCTCACCTAACCTCTCCCCGTTGGGGAGAGGAAATTTTGAGTAATTCCGATAGGCTAGTGTTTTAAATTACTCTAACCGTCATGCGAGTTCCCAGAAATGGTGTAAAACTTCAGGGTTATCGGTGGACAGGTAATTGCTGATCCGGTTGTCCACGTCGGGACAGAAGGCTAAGCGCCACTTGGCCGCCTGACCGGATGTCGGTGATCCTTTGCCGTTCTCCCATTCGAGGAGTTTCCGTTCCGAAACTCCCACGGCCGCGGCGATCTCCGCTGGAGACCGGCCCAGGGATTCTCTGAGATGTCCTAATGACGCACCGTCACCGGTCTTGACCAGGACGATCATGCCGCTGACAGAACTATAAGTCTGCGTTTCGAGTGACATCCATGTTTCCGATTCTGACCTATTGGCAACTAAGAAAACTATATAATATTACGCTTCGAAACTATTGAGTTCAAGTAATCAGGCACATGCATTGCTGGCAAAATGATATCGACGGTCGTATACTGTGCCAAATATATGCAACACCAATTAGCTAAGGCTTTCGCTTAATCATGGGCGAATCATTAATCGACGGCGGCTGGCTGCTGCCAATCGCCCTGATCGCCATCGGCATTCTTGTCGGAACTTACGGCACACTTATAGGCGTCGGTGGTGCGTTGATACTGGTTCCTGCGCTTTTCTGGCTTTATCCTGACGCCAGCCCTCAGATAATTACTGGTATTTCACTGGTGATCGTCCTGGTCAACGCTCTCGGCGGCACCTACGCCTATGCGAGGCAGCGGCGGATTGACTACCGGAAAGGCACCTATTTCGCCCTGGCGACCATCCCCGGGGTGATCCTCGGCGTGATGACTCTCCAGTTCATCCCCCGCACCACCTTCGCCCTGATCTTCGGGCTGGTGCTGATGGCGGTGGCTGCCTTTATCTCACTCCGCTCGGAACCCAGGTATGCCACGGAGGGTGACGGCAACTATCGTCGCCGTCTGGCGGCCGGGGTGACGCTGAGCCTGGGTGTGGGCTACCTCGCGGGGCTGCTGGGTATCGGCGGCGGCATCATCCATGTTCCGGTGCTGGTCTACATCATGTGTTTTCCGGCGCATATCGCTACCGCCACATCCATTTTCATCCTGGTTTTCACCGCGCTGGCGGGCAGCCTGACTCATCTTGTTCAGGGCAGTTACGGCCAGGACTGGAGTATTATCCTGCTGCTGGCCGCCGGGGTCATGGCGGGGTCTCAATTGGGCGCCAGGTTGTCGCGGCGGGTGCATGGCAAGATCCTGATACGCCTTCTCGCGATTGCCCTCGTCGTGACGGGGCTGCGTCTGGTGATGAGTTGATTGACTCTTGTTCGCCTTGCCGTGCCATCGCGGCCGACTTGTGCTAAAATTAGCTCACTCAAATCACCGGCCGGCGAGGCATCCGACATGGCGATTATTCCGAATTCTAAATCGATAAAGAACGCGCCCAAGGCGCCCGAAACCGTGATAGAACAAGTTTCTCTCGGGGATCTGACGTGGATCAATATCGAGAAGCCTACCGATACCGAAATATCGCATCTGGCGGCGAATTATTCCTTCCACCCCCTCGACCTCGATGACGTGCTGTCCAAACGGCAGCGCCCGAAAATCGATGAATACAAGGACTATCTGTTCTTCGTGTTCCATTTTCCTGTCTATAACAAGACGGAGCGCCTGCTCATGCCGTCCCAGGTCTCTGTCTTCGTCGGCGCCAATTACATCATCACCCTGCACGCCGGGAATTTAAAGCCGCTGTCGAAACTGTTCCGGGAGTGCGAGATCGACGTAGAGTCCCGTAATGAATATCTCAGTCACGGACCGGGATACCTTCTCTACCGTATCGTCGACCGGTTGGTGGACTACTGTCAGCCTATCGTCAGCAAGATACTCGACAACATGGACACCATCGAGGACGAGATATTCGCTCGGCGCCGCACCGGCACGGTGCGAGATATATCCGTTCTGCGCAGGGACATCATCACCTTCCGCCGCACTATCTGGCCGATGCGCACTGTGGCCACCAGTCTGGAACCGAAACTGCGGCGCTATACCGATCACGATATGGGCGTCTACTTTGGCGATCTTATCGATCACGTGGACAAGATCTGGGACAGCCTGGACGAATGCAAGGAAGTTATCGAGGGTCTTTCGGCCACCTACGACTCGATGTCCTACAACAACTATAACTCCGGTATCCGCACGCTTACCATCTTCGCCACCATCACCCTGCCCGCCCTCATCGTGGCCAGCGTTTACGGTATGAACATTCCGCTGCCTTTTCAGGACACGGAACATTCCTTCATCATCGTGGCGGGCATCACCCTGGGATTATCCATGCTCACAGCGCTTATCCTCCGGCGGCTTAAAATAATCTAATTTCCGGAAAGGATCCCCAGTCATTGAACACCGTTTCCTATCGCCTTATCGTCGTTGCCGCCCTGTTCGTCACGGCGCTCATCACGGCTAACATCATCGCTGTGAAACTGATCGCCGTGGGTTCCGACATCGTGCTGCCCGCCGCTATCCTGGTATTTCCCTTGAGCTACATCATCGGCGATATCCTGACCGAGGTTTACGGCTTCGCCTGGGCCCGGCGCGTCATCTGGCTGGGGTTCATGTGCAACCTCCTCTTCGTTTTCTTTGCCTGGATCGGCGGCCTGCTGCCCGGCGCCTCGTTCTGGGGCGGTCAGGCGGCTTATGAGACCATCCTGGGCTACACGCCGCGCCTGCTGCTGGCCTCGTTCTGTGGTTACCTTATCGGCAGTTTCTCCAACGCCGCCATCATGTCGCGGATGAAGATACTGACCCGGGGCCGTCACCTGTGGAGCCGGACCATCGGCTCCACCGTCATCGGTGAAGGTCTGGATTCCGCGGTTTTCATTACCATCGCTTTCATCGGCACGCCGGCCTTCGCGCCCATCTTCATCGTCTATCACTGGGCGGCCAAGACGATGATCGAAGTGGTGGCTACGCCGGTGACCTATGCCGTGGTCAACTATCTTAAAGGCGTGGAACAAGTGGATACTTTCGATGTCGGCGTCAGCCTCAACCCCTTCGGATTGGCCGAGGCTAAGACTTGAAACTGCGTTTTCTCGGCGCTCATAACGTCGAGACAGCCTCCACCGGCTTGGCCTGCTTATTGGTCGATGACGTTTTAGCGCTGGACGCCGGCGCCCTGACGCGGCATTTGTCACCATCCGCTATGTTCAACCTGGAGGGAGTGCTGCTGACCCACGGTCACTACGATCATGTCCGGGACGTGCCTACCCTGGGGATGAATCTGTACCTTAATGGAAAAACCCTCGATCTTTACGGTAATGCCAAAACCAGGGAAAATTTGGCCTACTGTTTGGTGAACGGCACGATTTATTCCAAATTCTTTGAGAAACCGGCTGAGAATCCGACGTTTCGCTTCAACATCATCGAGCCGGATATGACCTTCACGGCAGGGAAGTACGAGATTCTCGCGGTCGAACTGCCGCACTCGCTGCCCGTGCTGGGCTACCAGGTGACCGATGCCGGCGGCAAAAGAATCTTCTACACCGGCGACACCGGCCCCGGCCTGTCCCAGTGTTTAAAATCGATCGCACCAGACCTGATGGTGGTGGAGGTAACTGGATCCAACAGGTTCACCGATTTCTTTTCCAGCCCGGAAGGCCAGCACCTGACGCCGGAACTGCTTCGCCGGGAACTCAAAATCTTCCAGCGTCTCAAGGGTTATCTGCCCAAGATCGCTTGCGTGCACATGAGTCCCGGTATCGAGACCGAGATCGAAGCCGAAATCGCTGCTTTGGCCGCGGAGCTGAATGCGCCTATCTACCTTGCCTGCGAGGGGATGACCGTCACTGTCTAAGTAGATCTTTCGCCTCATATTGACCTTCACCCACCCCACTGCTACACTCATTCTATGAAACTGGTTACCGCCGCGGAAATGCGGGTTTTGGAAACGCTCGCTGTAGATAACGGCGTCAGCCTGGTTCAACTGATGCGCAACGCCGGCCGCGCCGTGGCTACGGAGATTGCCGGGATCTTCGAACCCATCGAGGGCAAACGGATCCTGGTGCTGACCGGCCCCGGCAACAATGGCGGCGACGGCCTGGTGGTGGCGCGACACCTTAAAGAAGCCGGGGCGCTGGTGGATGTTTACCTCTTGGCGGCACGAAAGGCCAGAGAGGTCGTATACCGTGAAGCCCTGGCCTCCGGCCTGACACCCATAGAAGCCCGTATGGATGCCGGCTTCGAACGCTTGCAGGAAACGCTGAGTGAAGCGGACATCGTTCTGGACGCCGTTTTCGGCACCGGGATAGGACGCCCGATAAAGGGCATAATTGCCGAGACCCTGAATGCGGTCGCCCAAGCCAGAATCGAAAGACCTCAAATGGAAATCATCGCCCTCGACCTGCCCTCCGGCCTCAACGCTGACACCGGGGCGGTCGATAAAGCTGCGCTGCGGGCGGATTATACCATCGCGCTCGGTTGTCCCAAGCGCGGCTTTTTCCTCTATCCCGGTGCTGCTTACACCGGTGAGGTCATCGTGGCGGGCATCGGCATACCCGAGGGTCTGGACGAAGACGTCGTCACCGAGCTTTTGACCGATGAAACTGTCCGTTCGCTTCTGCCGGAACGCCGACCCGACGCGCACAAGGGGGCTTTCGGCAAGGCGCTTATCGTCGCCGGTTCACCGGAATTTACCGGCGCGGCGGTATTGGCCTGTCTCGGTGCTTACCGTTCAGGCGCCGGTCTGGTGACCCTGGCGGCCCGGAAAAGCCTTAACCCTGTCTTTGCCGCAAAACTGACCGAGACTACCCATCTCATCCTGCCCGAAACGAGCGACGGACAGATTTCAGCCGAGGCGGAATTGATCGTCGGCAATCATCTTGAACGCTACCAGGCACTGGCGGTCGGTCCCGGTTTGGGTCTGGCGAGCAACACCATCGAGTTCGTTCATGGCATACTATCCGCCCTGACCCCAAACATAAAAACGGTGATCGATGCGGACGCGCTCAACGCTATAGCTTTGACCAGTGATTGGTGGACGGCGCTGGAACACCCCGCCGTCCTCACCCCCCACCCCGGCGAGATGGCCCGGCTTACCGGGCTGTCCGTCGAACAGATCGAGAGCGACCGGATAGGCGTGGCCCGCCGCTACGCTGAGCTCTGGCAGCAGACCGTCGTTCTGAAGGGCGCACATACGGTTATCGCCGCGCCGGACGGGAGGGTGGCGGTCTCGCCATACGCTAACCCGGGGCTGGCCACCGCCGGTACCGGAGACGTTCTGACAGGCGTTATCACCGGGCTGCTGGCGCAGGGACTTTCTGAGTTCGATGCCGCCCGCGCCGGGGTCTATCTCCACGCCCAGGCCGCAGAGGCGGTCAGTCATCATTTCGGCGACTGCGGCATGATCGCTTCTGATCTCCTGCCCCAACTGCCCCGCGCCATTAAAGCGCTTAAGGAGCACCGCCATGCTGCTTGTCATTGATATCGGCAACACCAGCATTTCCCTGGGCATTTACGATGGCGATAAGCTGAAGGTGAGCCTGCGGGTGGCCACCGTCATGCACCGCCTGCCTGACGAGTACGCCTCGTTGTTATTACATCTTCTCGATATCAACGGCATCGACCCTAAATCCATCGGCAAGGTGACCATGTGTTCGGTCGTGCCGCCGCTGACCGACACTTTCGAAATATTATGCCGCCGCTATTTCAATACCGATCCCCTGGTGGTCGGCGCCGGGGTCAAGACCGGGGTCAAGATCCGCATGGATAACCCGGCGGAGGTCGGCGCGGACCGTATCGTGAACGCCGCCGCCGCTTTCAATCTCTACAGGACGGCCTGCATCGTCGTCGATCTGGGCACCGCCACCACCTTCGATACGGTGTCGGCGACCGGGGATTATATCGGCGGAGCTATCGCCCCCGGCCTGACCACCGCCGCGGAAGCCTTGACTTCGAAAACCTCGATGCTGCCCCGCATAGAACTTCACTGCCCGGAGAAGGCCATCGGTACCAGCACCATCAAGGCGATGCAATCCGGCCTGGTTTTTGGCTATGTCGGCCTGGTAGAAGGCATCGTCGGGCGCATTCAAAAAGAGTTACCGTCACCGGCAAAGGTCATTGCCACCGGCGGTTACGCCGAACTCCTGAATGCCGAGACCAAGGTTTTCGATATCCTCAGCCCGGATCTCACCCTTTACGGACTCCGACTGATATACTTCATGAACCGGGCTTAGGAATTTATTTTTGAAGTTCTAGGAATTAGATATTGAATTATGATCCACATCATCGATGACTATTTCCTGCTTGCGGGGTCGATTATCGCAATTATCTGGGGTGTGGCGTCTCTGTTCCTTACCCCTTATCTGATGGGGCGGGCCGGAGAGATGACGCGCCTGGTTCTGCCTGTCTGGATCAGCCGCAGCGTACTGGTGCTGGTGACGGGCCTGGTTATCCTTGCGGCGATCACCAATCTGGGCACCGAAAATGAAACTGTCAGATCCATAACTCTCCTTTCCGGCATGGCTTTTATCGCTCTGGTTCTTTTAACCGGTCCCCGTGTTTACAGGGTGATACCCGCCGTGGGTAAGTTTGGCGTACCTCTGGAACTTCTGGCGGGGATTCTGATATTGATAGGGAGTTTCATATGATACTCGAAGGTAAAACGGTCGTCCTGGGCGTCACCGGCGGTATCGCCGCCTACAAGGCGGCTGATATCGCTTCCAAACTGGTGCAATCTGGGGCGACGGTTGAGGTTATCATGACCGAATCCGCCCAGAAATTTATAACGCCCCTGACCTTCCGGGCGATCACCGGCCGCCCTGCCGTAACTTCGATGTGGGAGATGACCGGTGAGTTCTCGATCGAGCATATTTCCTTAGCCGAAGCAGCGGATATCGTCCTCATCGCTCCCGCCACCGCCAACACCATCGCCAGGCTGGCTTGCGGCCTCGCCGATGATATGCTGGCTTCGACAGTATTGGCAACCAGGGCGCCGGTCATCATCGCCCCGGCCATGAACTGCAATATGTATGAGAACACCGTCACCCAGGAGAATATCCAGAAACTGGAATGCCGCGGCTTCACCTTCGTCGGACCGGAGACCGGGCGGCTGGCCTGCGGCACCGAGGGCAGGGGACGCCTGGCCGCGACGGAAGCGATTCTCTCGACGGTGCATATGGTCCTCGGCCGCAACGGCGACCTGGCCGGTAAAACCATTGTGGTTACCGCCGGCGGAACTCGCGAGCCGGTGGATCCTGTCCGCTATATCGGCAATCGGTCCTCGGGCAAGATGGGTTACGCGCTGGCGCTTGCCGCCCGTGACCGCGGCGCCACAGTGAAACTCATTTCGACGATAGATCTGCCGGATACCACCGGGATGGATGTGTTTCGGGTGGGAACCGCCGGGGAAATGCTGACAGTGGTAAAAGAAGCGGTCAAGGGCGCCGACGCCCTCATTATGGCAGCCGCGGTGGCTGATTTCCGACCGTCTCAAGTTGCCGCCGATAAGATCAAAAAAGACTCGATTTCGCCTTACTTGAAACTGGAACCCACGGCGGATATTCTCTCTGAGATCCAGGGCGATTTCATCCGCGTCGGCTTCGCCGCTGAATCCCGCGACCTCATCGAAAATGCCAAAAAGAAACTTGCCGCCAAGAACCTGGATCTGATCGTCGCTAATGATGTGACCGCCACGGGCTCTGGTTTCGGCGCGGACACTAACAAGGTGACGCTGCTGTTCAAGGATGGTCGAATCGAAGACCTGCCGCTGATGAGTAAGCGTGAGGTGGGGGAGGCTATTATCGATTGGATGGCCAACGGGATAGAGTGATGGTCTAGAGCAGGTATTAAACGGCCGTAACCGCCCTTCTCTTATGCTTATACCCCAGTCCGATAAAATAAAACCCGCCTATCATCGAGACTACGTGAAAGATCACGGCCGGTATCTGTGACAGGAAAGAGGGCGCGTCATCCGCGGCGACCGCCGCGACGATGCTGACGGCTCAGACTATGCCGATACCGAGTAAAGTGTATCCCAGGCCTTTGTAAAATGCGCTCATTTCATTCCTCCCTTATGCCTGTACCGCGTTCACGAACATCCACAGCGCCAGCAGAGCGGAGGTGCCGTGGATGGCATAACCGGTCATCGAGTTTTTGCTCCAGGGTTTTTCTTTCTTGCGGAACACGCCCGCCATCACTGCAATTATTCAGACAAGCTGCAGGATGAAGAAGAATGCGGCGCCTATCCACCATCCCATATTGTCGCCTCCTGATCTTAATCTTGAGGGTGACCCTCGTTACGGAGATGATAACCTATTGGTCACCTGGCTGCATCATGCAAAAAGGGAGTTTTTGCACTGGTCTTTTGGGTAGGATGATCGCCAGATGATCCGCAGGCATAAGTTTCAGGATAGGTATGTTAAACTATTACAACGACATCTCGAGAGGAGATAACATGACGGAAAAAGAAAATTTATCGGCTCAAGCTTTGATGCTGGCCGAACTGATCAATTATCAGGCTGGCGCCGTGGTCAGCCGCACCCTGGCCGACCGGCCGGCGGGCACGATCACCCTATTTGCCTTCGACGCAGGGCAGGGGTTGTCGGAGCACTCGGCGCCGTATGACGCCTTCGTTTATGCCGCGGATGGAGAAGCCGATGTTACGATTTCCGGTAAGCTGCACCACGTAACCGGGGGGCAGATGATCATCATGCCGGCAAACGAACCCCACGCCTTACGCGCCACCAAGCCGTTCAAAATGCTGCTGGTGATGATCCGGTCTTGATCCAAAATCAAGACCGAAAATCCTAAATCCTAATATCTAAGCACTAAATAATCTCAAAATCCAAAATTATAAATTCAAAATGTTTTGGATTTGTTTAGGATATTTAGATTAGTGCTTGGGATTTGGCTTCTGCCGGCAGGATGATATAAAAAGTAGTCCCATGACCCGGAATGCTCTCGACCCGCACCTTCCCGCCATGGGCGGTGACCATTTGTTTGACGATGGCCAGTCCCAGCCCGGCCCCGTTGCCTTCACTCCGTGCACGGGAATCCTCGACACGGTAGAAACGGTCGAAGATGTGATTCAGTTCGTCGGCAGCGATGCCCTCGCCGGTATCGGATACGGCGGCGGTAACTGCAGGTTTGCCGTCCAGTTCGGAATTACTAAGCGACACGGCAACCTGCCCGCCCTCTGGTGTGTGACGCAGGGCATTGGATAAGAGATTAGCTAAGACCTGTTCCAACCTTACCCAATCGGCGGGCACGGGTTGCAAGTTACTGCCGCTTTTGAATGATAGTGTTATCCCTTTAGCATCGGCCAGCGGCCGGAACTGGTCCATTTTACGCCGGGCTAGATCGGTCCAATCGATGGGTGCTAGATCGAGGTGAAGCTTGCCGGCTTCTGCCAGTGACAGGTCTCGGAGGTCGGAGATGAGACGGGTCAAAAGGACGGTCTCTTCCTTGATCAGATGCAATTGGCGCTCTTCCGTCGGCAGTACGCCGTCCAGCATGGCGTCCACCGTACCGTTGATGATAGTCAGCGGTGTACGCAACTCATGGGCCACGTCCGCCAGCAGGCGTTTTCGAGCTGCCTCGCTCTGTTCCAGGCTTCCGGCCATTGCGTTGAAGGAAGCGGCTAGGCGGCCGGTCTCGTCACGTGACCTGACCTCGACCCGGTGGCCGAGGTTGCCCGCCGCGATCTCTTTGGCGCCGGTATCGAGGGCTTTCAGCGGGCGAATGAAATTGATTGCCAGGACAACGGCTAAACCTACGGCGATGGTGGCGGCGATGCCGCCGGACAGCCACAGCCAGCGATTGGCTTGGTCGAGGAAATCCTGTTCCGCGTTCAGTACGTCTGTCTGGCTGAGATAGAAGAACTGGCCGATTGCCTGGCCGCTCATTTGCCCGCTCCCCCCACCCTGGAAGCCCATCCTGATTCGAATAAGATGACCTCCGGTCAGGCCGGACTGGCTTACGGTCTGTCCGATAAGAAGATTCGCCGTATCGCCGACGATGGTATTTTCGCTATCAGCCACCACTAGCCGATCGTTCTCGAAAGCTAGCAACTGGGGGAGAATGTTGTTGACGCCGGTCCAACTGCCCTGGTTTTGCATATAAAAGACAACCAACGACTGACTGATGGCATCGGCAATTACAGGGTTGGTGTCAACGTAGCTGCGGAATTCACGGCTAGTACCGGCGTTGGTCAGCACCGCCATTACCGCCACAGCGATGACGGCCACCAGCACCAGCGCGCTTCCGAGTTTAAGCGCCAAGCTTTTCAACGCGGTGTCTCCAGTTTGTAACCAGCCCCGTAGACAGTGTGGATGTAAGCCGGTTTCTCCGGATCGGATTCGATTTTACGACGCAGGTTTTTAATATGGCTGTCGATGGTCCGTTCGTAACCCTCGTATGAGTCTCCCTGAAGACGGTCAAGCAGTTCGCCGCGGCTGAAAACTCGCCCAGGATTGGCGGCCAAAAGCCGCAGCAGATCGAATTCGGTTGTCGTCAATTCGATCTGCTGATTACCTACCGTCGCCTGCCTCCGTTCGGCGTCCACGCTGAGGTCACCTGTTCTGATCAATTTAGTGGTTTGTCGTGGTTCGGCGCGCCGGAGGATGGCTTTTACGCGGGCCACCAGCTCCCGGCCTTCGAACGGCTTGGTCAGGTAATCGTCGGCACCCAGTTCCAGTCCGACGATCTTGTCGGTCAGTTCATCGCGTGCGGTGAGCATGATGATGGGAGTGTCATGGTCCTTGCGGATTGCCCGGCATACCTCGTTGCCTGAGAGCTTGGGCAGCATCAGATCGAGGACGACAAGGTCCGGTTTTTCCTGGCGGAAGACCTGAAGGGCAGCCTCGCCATCATAGGCGACTACCACCCGGAAACCTTCCCGCTCCAGATATGCCCGGACGATGTCCGTGATCTTCACTTCGTCGTCAATCACCAATATCTTTTTGGTCATATTCATAATATAGCCTTGTTGTACGGGCGGGCGCAATGAGAAAGTATCGGGGACTGGATCTAGTGATGTCGAGAGGCAGGCGGTTTATGCCTGCCTCTCGACTATCAACAAGGAAAGGGAGTGTGTTGGATTTAACGGCGCATACCGCCGAATCCACGCATCCCGCCGAAACCCGCGGCAGGGGCAAGGTCATCACCGACCGCACCGCTACAACCACCCAGACCCCTGGGAGCCGTATTGGAGGTCACCATTACCCGGATGTTCTGCTCCATGGTCTGAAGCATGAGGTTGGCTTGCTCCTGGGTGAGCCGGCCGGCTGCCACCGCAGCCTGGAGGATCTCCTGGCGGGCTTCGATAAGAGCGGCGACGAGGGCGTTCTCGTTCACGCCCTTGGAGGCGGCGATCTCAGCCAGGGTTTTACCACCGGCGCGGAGGTCGTAAAGCTCTTCCGCGGTCAGACCCAGCAGGTCTGTAATCACAGTGGAGTTGCCGCCGAAGCCGCCGAATCCGCCCAAACCGGGTCCACCGCAGGCACCGGGAGTTACTGTGGGCTCATCCGCAGCGAAGGCGACGGTACCGAAGCCGGTAGCCAGGGCGACCACCGCTAGGACCACCGCAGCAATTTTCCAATTCTTTTTCATAAGTTGTCACCACCTTTCATATTGGATTTTTACTATAGTTCCATCATAGCAACCGATTGTGGAGAGAATATGGACTGAGTTTGGCGATTTAGAGGAGTTTGCATGCGGGAGTTCATCATATGATAATTGGGGTGAATGGAAGCGACGGGAGAAATGCTATAGCGATGACATTATTCGGCAGCTCCGGTATTCGACGCGTGGTTGATGCGCCTTTCGTCGATCTGGTCGGACGGCTGGGGCGGTCGGTGGCGATGGGGTCAAAACGAGTTGTGGTCGGGGGCGATCATAGATTATCCACGCCGGCGCTTAAGGCAGCTTTGTTCACCGGTCTGGGTGAAGGCGGCGCCGCGGCTTTCGACACCGGACTGGCGCCGACGCCTACACTGGCCTATGCCGCCCGGCATTTCGATGCCGGAATTATGGTGACCGCCTCTCATAACCCGCCGGAGTATAACGGTTTGAAGTTCTGGAACCCGGACGGATCGGCCTTCGACGCGGTTCAGGAGGCTGAACTCGAACATCAGACGTCGATAGCGGGGAATCAACCGAGCGGTGATGGAATCGCGATATCAGTCGATTATCCGGATGCCATCGGTGAACACATCGAACGAATCATGAAACTTTGTCCCGGGCGGTTGGACGGACTTAAAGTGGCGCTGGACTGCGGGGGCGGGGCGGGCAGCGTCATCACACCGAAGATACTCGGGTTGATGGGCGCAGAGGTGATACCGGTATTTTGTGATACTTCCAGTGATTTTCCGAGAGACAGCGAACCCATCGAATCCAATCTTTCCGAACTCATCAATACGGTCGTATCCAGCGGCGCCCGGCTGGGTCTGGCTCATGATGGGGATGCCGACCGGTTGGTGGCGGTAGATTCACGCGGGCAAATCGTATCGGGTGACAAATTGATGGTCGTGCTGGCGCGGAGCCTGGGGGCGCGGTCGGTTGTTACTACCGTCGAAACTTCGATGGCAGTCGAAGAAGCCGGGTTCGCCGTACGGCGCACCCGGGTAGGTGACAGCGCCGTGTCCGCTGAACTGAAAATCGGCGGCGGTGAGTTCGGCGGTGAGCCTTGCGGCGCCTGGATCTTTCCGGATCTGTCGTATTGCCCAGACGCGGTTCATGCCGCGGCGGTTTTGTGCTCTATTGCCACGCAAACCGACTTCGACAGGTTGCTGGATGGTGTTCCCGAGTATCCCATCGTTCGCGGCGCGATAACTTTCAAAACACCGCCGCCCGTGGCGGCGATCGAAAATCGGCTGTCGTCGTTGCAACCTGATTCGATCCAACGCACCGACGGATTGAAGCTCGTTTTTCCGGATAGCTGGCTCCTGGTCCGGCTTTCCGGTACCGAACCGAAGCTCCGTTTCACCGTGGAAGCCCGCACCGGACAGGATGCCCGGCGCCTGTACGCCCGGGCGGCGGCGGCGGTCGATAGCCTTATTTCTGGACGTTGACCGTATCTAACACTCGCGCTAAGTTCCTCCTGTATCCGCCACCTCATTGATCATAATCGTGCGCCTTTTTCAGGTGACATAAGTTACTTACAAACTTTGCATAAAGTTATAAAATGTCAGTGTCTTGATTGAATCGGTGAACGGAGGAATCCAAGATGTATAAAATTAAAAGCTGCCCCCGTTGTCATTTCGGTGATGTTTACGGCGACAGCGATCAATATGGCAAGTATGAGCAGTGTTTCCAGTGCGGCTGGACCAATTATCCGGACCGGAAATTGACCCAGGAAGAAGCCCAGGCCGAAAAAGGCGAGCCGGTAGGCGCCAGCGGGAAACGAGACCGCCGCCACAAGTAATAAATCTAATCTAGCGATATTGAAAAAAGCCCCCTCGCCAGAGGGGGCTTTTCGATTGGGTTCGAAATTTCGATTGGGCTTTTTAGACATCGATAACGAACTTACCATCCTTATATAAAAGGTCGCCGTCGACGCGGATCTCGCCGCCGCGGCGCAGGTCGCAGACCATGTCCCAATGAATGGCGGACTCGTTGACCGAGCCGGTCTCCGGATAGCCGGCGCCCAGCGCCAGGTGGAAACTGCCGCCGATCTTCTCGTCGAAGAGGATCTCGCCGGTGAACTTGGTGATGCCCTCGTTGGTGCCGATGGCGAACTCGCCCAGGCGGCGGGCGCCTTCATCGGTGTCCAGGGTTTTCAGCAGGAACTTCTCGTTCTTCTCGGCGGTAGCCTTGACCACCCGGCCGTCCTCGAACCATAACCTGACACCGGTGACCTCGCGGCCGCTTTCGATCGCCGGATAGGAAAAATAGACGTGGCCGTTGGCTGAGTTCTCCACCGGGCCGGTAAAGACCTCGCCGTCGGGCATGTTGAACTGGCCGTCACATTTGACGAACTTCCGGTCGGCGATGGAAAGCCTGAGGTCGGTCTCCGGCGCGGTGATGTGCACTTCTTTGCGGCACTTCAGCCAGTCAATGACTTTCTGCAACCGCGCGCTTTGGGTGCCCCAGTAGCCGATAGGGTCCTTAAGGTCCGGCATACAGGCGCTATAGACGAAGTTTTCGTATTCCTCGAAGCTCATCTCTGCGTCCTGGGCCATGGCGGAGGTGGGGAACGGGGCAACGACCCATTTCAGGTCGCCTGACGCAGAGCGTTTCATCATCGTCTTCATCAGGTCGGTGCGCGCCCTGTCATAAACGACCATGCGGTCCGGATCGACGGTGGAGAGTTTCTTGGTGTTGTCGTCGGCCAGGATGGCGAAACGGGCGTCATAATTCTCGGTGATGTGCCGCTGCGGCTGATGAATGAACTGAAGCTGCTCGTCGGTACCGTGGCGATAAAGGAGGTCCTCGTAGTCACCGCGCGGCATGACCACCGGGTGAGCACCGGCTTTTAAGACCTCAAGGTAGATGGCCCGCGCCAGCGGCAATCCCGCCGAGGGTGTATTGATGACCGCCTTGTCGCCGGGTTTAACCTTGGTGGAGTATTTCACCAGGAGTTCAGCCAGTTTCTGGACGCGGGGATCGGGCATGGGTGTCTCTCCTTTGTAAGTAGTTGTGTTCTATGTATTCTATTCCTTGGGAGGCGGTGGGGCAAGGGGCAGGGGAACTTCAAAATTGAAAATCTTGAGTAAGGATCGACTGTTGCTAACTTTCCTTGTCATCAATTACACTTGAGCCATGAATCAGATTCACATATCCAATAAGGAACTTCCCGAAGCAATTCTCCTGCTGGGACCGACCGGTTCCGGCAAGACTCCTCTTGGAGAGACCTTGGAACGGGCGGGGCTGGGGGGACGCAGGTGTTTTCATTTCGATTTCGGCAGTCGGTTGCGCAGGTATACCGGTGAACCAACAGGACTGCTCACATCCGGTGAACTGGAGGTGGTCAGGGGATCGCTCCTTACCGGCGCCCTGCTGGAAGATGAACATTTCAGCATTGCCGAGAAACTCCTGGCTGGATTCATCAGGGAAAGCAACCCGGGTCCGAACGATCTCATTGTAATGAATGGTCTGCCACGGCACACGGGGCAGGCGTTGGCGCTGGAGGGGATGATTGACATGAAGGCGCTGGTGGTCCTCGAATGCACTCCGGAGACGGTGCTGGAACGCATCCGCTCCGATGCCGGGGGCGACCGGACCGGCCGGGTGGATGATACGATAGAAGAGGTGAAGCGGCGTCTGAAAGTGTTTGCTGAAAGAACTCAGCCCCTCACGGCTTATTACGAACGGCGGGGAACACCGTCGATATGCCTGGATATCGGGTCCTCGACGACGGCGGAAGAAGCTTTAAAAACCCTCGCCGGGCGGCTGTCCGGGCTTTAGACCTCCGGCGCCATGCCGAGGCGTTGTTGCAGCGCATCAACCAGCAGATCCGGATGGTCGGCGTGGATGAAGATGGTGCTGACCGGTGGTGTCGGCATGCCCTCTGCCTCGAGTGTTACCGGGTTCCGCAGTCCAATTTTGATGCTGTTGGCGCTGCCGACATTCAGATAAGCGATAGGTTCTTCCAGATCCAGTTTGAGGCCGTCCCCGCCCTGGCCCCAACCTTCCCTACTGAGTTCGACCGATTCGATCGAGTCATAAGGTATACAGCCGCTGACCAGAAAACTGTATCTTACCAGCAGACATGATTCATCGAGTTTATGCGGCAGTCCCACCATCGAGGCGTAAAGCCCCATCACCCGGTACAGTCCGTAGACTGCCCACAGGCTCAAGACCCAGGTCACCCAAGCCCAGGGTAACATGAGGCTCAGGAGCCATATCGAGGCGGGCACCACGAATATTAGGATGAAGGTCATGGCCATGGCGGCGGATCTCTGGTGATAGCTGTATTCGCCGGGTCCGATCTTCAGACGCTGGAAGATCCATTTCAGGAGATAAGGTCCCATTTTGAGACTGGTCTTCAAGTTGGTGCCGATATTAGAGGGCATGACAGCCTCCTGATCGTCGTTTGTATGGTTCCCTGTGCGCCTAATGATATATGAGACCCGTTGTCTCGG
Source organism: Dehalogenimonas sp. THU2 (assembly GCF_039749495.1). NCBI lineage: Bacteria > Bacillati > Chloroflexota > Dehalococcoidia > Dehalococcoidales > Dehalococcoidaceae > Dehalogenimonas > Dehalogenimonas sp. THU2. The sequence goes on from NZ_JBDLLU010000004.1 coordinate 118,448, forward strand.
CAAGCATTCAGTCCTGGACGCAGGTATCGCGACGACGTATATGCATCGCAGTTGACAGTGAGTCCATCGTAGTGGCATACTCTAGGGCGGTTGAAAGTTGGTATCCCAGCCCAAGGTGGTTCTTGCCATGGTCCGGATGACCTAACCGGAGACCAAAGTATAATCAAAAAAGGAGCAGTCATCCCATGGCCCAAGACAGAACCATCCAATGTGCCGATTGCGGCGCCGACTTCACCTTCACGGCCTCAGAGCAGGAATTCTTCGCTTCCAAGGGCTTCACCAACGAGCCCAAGCGTTGTCCGACCTGCCGCCAGGCTCGCAAGCAGACCCGCGGTGGTGGTGGCGGCGGTGGCATGAGCGGTGGACCCCGTCAGATGTTCCCCGCGGTGTGCGCTTCCTGCAACAGGGAGACCGAAGTTCCTTTCGAACCCCGCAACGGTCGCCCGGTTTATTGCAGCGATTGTTTCGCCAAATCCAAGAGCGCCTACTAAACCCCAACACTCGTTAATCGATCAGAGAGCCCCTTTACCGGGGCTCTCTGTTTTTGTATTCACTTTCTGAAGACGCTAAGATAGTCACATGAATTTACTGCTCTTGATCGCCGCGGCCGGGGCGTTGGGGTCGCTGGGACGTTACGCGCTATCCGGCGCCGTTTACGCTGCATTGGGCAGCGGCTTTGCCTACGGTACACTGGTGGTTAACGTTCTTGGCAGTTTCCTCATCGGCCTTATTATGCAAGTCGGCCTTTCGACAGACCTGGTACCACCGCATATGCGCACTGCCGTGACCATTGGGTTCCTGGGAGCTTTCACCACCTTTTCCACCTTTAGCTATGAGACAGTGAGGATGTTACAGGAAGGGGCGTGGGGGACGGCAGCTTTGAATATTATTGTGAGCGTGATGGTCTGTATCGCCGCCGTGTTCGCCGGCATTTTTGCCGGGAGACTCATCGCAGGAGGAGCGTAATGCGTAAAATCGAAGGCGAACAGGTTCTCATGAGGATTTTCATCGGTGAGTCCGACGTTATCGACGGAAAACCTCTTCATATGAAGTTGGTCGAACTATTCAAAGAGCGTGGACTGGCTGGGGCGACGGTGCTGCGGGGCATTACCGGTTTTGGTGCTCGCAGCCGGATACATTCGACGCACCTGCTGCGGCTGTCACAGGATTTGCCGGTGATCATCGAGATCGTGGACTCCCAGGAGCATCTTGACGGGGTACTGCCGGAGGTGGAGGGGATGATGGGTGATGGGCTCATCACCATGGAGAAGGTCAGGGTTCTGCGCTATGGGGCGGTCAGCCAGTCGTAGCTAAGGAGCGCCGTGGAGGTCTGGGATAGTGTTGTTGCCGCTGAAGCGTCGCCTTTGAGGTAGAGGTCAAAGAACGCCAGGGCGTAAAGGTCGATAGCTTTCAGCCGTTCATCTTCGGCGATGGCGGCCGGTACCCAGCCGGTATCGGCATCAGACTCTGAAAAGACGAAATGGTCGGCGTTTCGGAGCACCAGGTAATAATACGGCGGCTGGACCTCGCCGCCCAGATACCAGAAGGCGTCCTCAGGCCGGTTCAGCAGCAGGTCATAATCCCCGCGCATGGCCATGATGGGGACATCGATGTTGCCGATGTTTTTCTCGAAGGGGAAGGACGGTGATGAGAGCAGCAGGGCTGCCTTGATGCGGGGGTCTTCCTGAGCCGGGTCGGAATGACCGCCGATCAGTCCTAGGGTGGTCAAGCCACCGAAAGAGTGCCCACCCATGCCGATGGCAGAGATGTCGATGCCGCCTTGAAATAACGATCCTGCCCGGTCGCTCTCTGAGATCATGTAATCGAGCAGTGCCTCAGCCGCCGGAAGGCGATAGGTGTCGAAGTAGTTTTCATATACATCCCGCAGGTAACCGTCGATGCCATCGCCGATCTGATGGTCGGCAAAGCTAAGAAATTCGGTGATCCCGCCCCAGATGTTATCGCTGAAACGTACGGAAGCCACGATATAACCTTCGCTGGCTAGCGTTTCTTTGAGGAATAACGACTGCATCTCCGAAGCATTGAAACCATGATTGAAGATAACCAGCGGGTAGGCGGTGCCGGTTTGCGACAGTTCGCCATCGATCGCCAAATAGCTCCGGGCACCGTCGCTATAGGTGTAAATGGACGCCTTGTCGTCAGTCGGATACCAGATAGCCGCTTCTACGAATTGCGTCCCACCGCTTGGGTCGATATAGTCCAGGGTGATGGTATGAAGACCGACCTCATACGTGCGCTCCGGCGTCGGGTATGCCAGTGCTACCGGGCTGAACTGGGGCAACAACAGGACGAGAGCGATTACCGCCAGGCGTTCGGTGGCGGCCAGTCCCAGGAAGAATTTCAGTTTCATGAAATTCCATTATAACACTGATCGATTATTAGACATAATATTAAGCCGGGCAACGTCGACTGACATTACCCGGCTTAAATTTCGATTGTGGTTGGTTTAACTTATCGTAATGCTGCCCCGGCCGAAAGCAGTGTGGACCTGGAGATCATCGGAAGTGTTGTGGACTGCCCACATGATGCGGTTAGCGCCAGTAACAAACGGGTGGTCATACTGATCCCCCGTGTTTAACAGGCGTTTGAACTCGATTATGGTTTTACCGCCGGTTTCACGGCCGCCGAATTCGGTAATGTTGTTTACACCACCAAGAGCCGTATCATCTGGATGGGATTCACCGGCTTCTGTCCTAGCCCATTGGTCGAAGAGAAATGCCTGGCTGCCGGCGACATAACCGAAGAGCATATCGGTATTTGTTTTACCTCCGATGATGTCAGGGTCCAGGGCAACAGCGATATATCCGGTTACCTGCGCTTCCATAGCCACGTAAATGAACTGTGCGTCGGTTTTCCAGTGCAGATTGAAGGTCGTAACACCACTTGTGAAAGATTGGGAGGAGGTATATTCACCGGTAGAGATAATGCCGTCGGCTGCCCAGGGGGTGGTGGCAGCTGGAGTGGTCGGCGCAGAAGTGGTGGGGGTGGTTCCATCGGATGAACAGGCGGCTGAGGAAATTAGAGCCAGTGTCAGAGCTACCAGGGGTACCAGTCGGGGGATTGCTGATTTCATGCTTTTTACTCCTGCAGTATTTTTGAGTTCGTTCATGATAGAAGTATATCGTGTTCGTCCGGCAACTCAAAATTGGGTTTGAAATGGTGGGAGCAAACCTTCACAGACGCTTTAATGGAAAAATTGCGCCAGCATGTCCGGTGTACTAGAACCGTCTGGAACTTGACTCAAAATGTCTAAAATAGTATGCTGAAAATTATTTTGTAATTTGAGCGCTCCAGGGCGCGAGGAGAAATATGTTATGCCTGAGCTGATGACTGTGCGTGAGGTAGCTGATTACCTGCGGGTGACCCAGAAAACGATTTATCGTCTTTTACAAAAGGGGACAATCCCGGCACTCAAGGTGAGTCACAGCTGGCGTTTCGACAGAGCGGCCATAGATGATTGGCTGAAGTCCACGGCTGTCGGGGCAAAAGCCACCATACTCGTGGTGGATGACGATCAGACGATCAGAGATCTGTTTCGCGATATTCTGGAAGATGCGGGGCATAAGGTCATCACCGCCGGCAGCGGGGCCGAGGCACTTGAGTATATCAAGGCCAAGGATTTTGCCCTGGTTTTCCTGGACCTTAAGATGCCGGGCATGAGCGGCGCCGATGTGTTACGCAAAATCCGGGTCATAGATCCGGAACTGCCAGTTACAATCATCACCGGTTTCCCTGACAGCGAGAGCATGGCCCAGGCTCTTTCCCAGGGACCTTTCGGCGTCATGAACAAACCGTTCGGAGAAGCTGACGTTTTAAACGCCGTCAAAAGCTTCATCCGTATCGATCGCAGCTAAGTGCTTCAGGTTCAGATTTCGACGTTGGGAATGCGATAATCTATGCCTGCCAGGGAGACTGACAGCCAGCAGCCGATGCGTGAGGTAGTGGAGCGGCAGTTACTCGATGACGCTGCTTCGACTTTCCGCACGATGTTCGAGCGCAGCGGTACCGGTAAGGCAGTGCTCAACAAGAGCGGTATCATCGTCATGGCCAACGAGGCGTTGGCTCGGCTCGTCGACATGAATGTCCGCGAGATCGAAGGCAAGCATTCCTGGTTCGAGTTCGTGGCCGAGACCGATCGGAAGAAAGCCCAGGATTACCATAATTTGCGCCGTTCTCACCCGGGGCTGGCGCCGGAGCGGTACGAATTCACACTCGTCGACCAGAATGGCGGCTCACACGATATAGAGATCAACGTGGCGGTTTTCCCCGGCACCGATCTCTCGCTACTATCGCTCATCGAAGTGACTCATCTAAAAACAGCCCAGGAGATGGGAAGACTGACCCGGTTCGCGGTGGAAAACGCTGGTGAGGCTATTTTCTGGCTTAATGAAAAAGGTGCGGTGCTTTATGCCAATGGCGCCGCCAGCCGGCTCCTGGGGTATAACCTTGGAGGCATCATGTCACTCACCATTCAGGACATAGATATCGGGACACCCCGGAAGGAATGGAAAAAGCGGCTCACGGAACTTAAGCAATCCGGTTCCTCAACCTGGGAATCAGAATACCGACGGAAAGACGGGCGGGTATTGCCCGTTGAAACGATACTGAGTTTTATCCAGTTGGGCGACAAGCATTACTATTGGGTGTTTGCCCGGGATGTTTCCGATCGGGTGCAGGCCGACGTACGAGAAAAGCAGCTTCAATCGGAGCTCAACCTGTCCGGGCGGCTGGCGTCGGTGGGAGAGTTGGCCGCCGGGGTAGCCCATGAGATCAATAACCCTCTCACAGGGATCATCGGATTTTCGGAACGGCTGCTCAGAAAATGTGCCGACGAGAAAATGACCACCGATTTGAAACGCATCCATTCCGAGGCTCAGCGTGCCGCCAAGGTGGTGCAGAATCTATTGACCTTTGCCCGGCAACGCCAGCCGAAGAAAGAACCGGTCGATGTCAATGATATCGTCTCGGAGTCATTGGAGCTGAGGGAGTACGAATTGCGCCAGCGCGGGATCACGGTTATCACCCACCTGGGTGAACTACCTTGCCTCATGGCGGATTATTACCAGTTAGAGCAGGTTCTGGTCAACCTGATCATCAATGCCGAACAGGCCATGGCCAGATCCGGCAAAGGCGACAGACTCATCGTTACCACTGGTGAGTTGGACGGCTACATCGTGATCACGGTGACCGACAACGGCCCGGGCATCGAACCTAAGCATCTCGACAAACTTTTCGATCCTTTTTTCACCACTCGCGCCGACGATGGGGGGACTGGCTTGGGGTTGTCCATCTGCCACGGCATCGTCATGGAGCATGGCGGCCGAATCAGCGCCTCCAGTGAACTGGGTGAAGGTACCACGTTTACGGTGTCCATTCCGCTGAAGGGCGGCAGTTGCCCCTCCCCGGAAGCCTAATCTTCCCCGAGCATCCTTCGCAGGGCTTCCGCCTGGTCCATCCCGGTAATTCTTAGCACCTTGTTGCGGCTGGTGTGCCCCCTCAGTATTTCGACTGCATCTCTACTGATACTCAAACGTTCCGCGACAAACTCGATCAGTGTGGCGTTGGCCTTTCCTTTTTCCGGCGGCGCGGCAACCCGTATTTTAACGCCCTCGTCGTGGCGGCCGACTACCCCGGTTTTACCGGCGCCGGGCTGGATGCGGACTATGATAATCGCTTGATTCACAATTAGCAGCTGTTCAATCGTTCATTTCGCGTCCTTGGTCTTTGTGGCCAGCCTCGAATGGCAACGTGGATATTATAACACCACTGTGAAAGTCGCAAGGAGCAGTCCGATCTATTGATCATCCCAAGGTCTTATCCTTTAGAAGGGACTTCTTTGCTATAATAGAATACCATTTTAAAAACGAGGTCACCGGTGGCATCACTCGAACAGAAACTCGGCGAACTATTATTGCGCAAAGAATTGACCATCGGCACGGTCGAATCAGCCACCGGCGGCTTGATCGCAGCGCGGATTATTTCCGTGGTCGGCGCGTCCTCCTATTGCAAGGGTGGCATCATCGCCTACCACAATGAGGTCAAGATGAGACTAGCCGGTGTCAAATATGCCACTCTGTTAGCTTACGGCGCCGTCAGTCCCCAGGTTGCGGAAGAGATGGCCGCTGGCGGTCGCCGCGCCCTAGGGGTGGATATCTGCCTTTCAGACACAGGCATCGCGGGGCCGGGGGGCGCTACCGAAGATAAGCCAGTTGGGCTCTATTACATCGGACTGGCGACGCCCGACGGTGTCTGGACCCGGAAATTCGTCTTCAAGGGCAAGAACCGACAGCAGACACGGGAAACGGCGGTGACAGCAGCGCTGGAATGGGCGGCGGAGATCCTGTCTCAGCCCACGTAAAATGATCGATGCCAAGCGATCACCGGTTTCTGTTTACGAGTTAGTTAAAAGGTTACGAAGTTACAAACTTGCTACCGCTGCCGCCTGAATCTCGAAGATCTGCCTGATGCCTTTATCGGCCAAACTCAGTACTGAGTCGATGGTCCCGCGACTATAAGCCCGCTTCTCCGCGGTTCCCTGTATTTCGATGAATTCCCCGTTCGAGTTCATCACCAGGTTGAAATCTGAGTCGGCGTTGCAGTCCTCCTCGAAGGACGGATCAAGCAATATCTCTCCCTTATACATGCTCACGCTCACCGCGGCCACCTGGGATTTCAGGGGCATTTTCTTGATGACGCCTAATTGCAGCAGTCTGTTAAAGGCCATAAAGAGCGCCACATAGCCGCCGGTAATCGCGGCGGTGCGGGTGCCGGCGTCGGCCTGGAGGACATCGCAATCGACGACGAAATTGCGTTCGCCAAGGGCTGACATATCGGTTACCGCCCGGAGCGAGCGGCCGACCAGACGCTGGATTTCCTGGCTGCGGCCGGATATTTTGGTCGCTGATTCCCGGGGCGTGCGGGTCGAAGTCGCCCTCGGCAGCATGGCATATTCCGCGGTCACCCAGCCGGTGCCGGAGTTCCTGAGGAACGCGGGGACCCGGTCCTCCATGGAAACGGAGCAGATGACGCGGGTCTGGCCTTGCTCGATGAGCACCGAGCCTTCGGCGAAGGATTGGAAACCGGGGGTTATCTTGATGGCTCGAAGCTCATCGGGGGCGCGGTTGTCGATTCGGGACATTGATATTGCCTTTCTAAAACTACTGATACTCGCGATATGAAGTGTGGACGATCCCTAGAATCGATCATCCAGCCTGGTTGTCTTGATTGGTATAAACCGGGCGTTAACGATTATATTGCGGCTTATTGTGTTCGCTAAACTTAAGGACGCACCTGTCCCGACCCATAGATCAGCCACTTGTAGCTGGTGATCTCTTTGAGTCCCAGGGGGCCGCGGGCGTGCATTTTCTGGGTGGAGATGCCTACCTCCGCGCCGAGACCGAACTGGGCGCCGTCGGTGAAACGGGTGGAGGCGTTGACGTAAACGGCGGCGGCATCGACCTCGTTCATGAAGCGCTGGGCGGCGGAGTAGTCTTCCGTGATGATGGCCTCGGAGTGGCCTGAAGTGAAGGTTACGATATGGTCGAGCGCGGCATCGAACGAATCGACGACCTTGACGGCGGCTACGAGCGCCAGGAACTCCCGGCCCCAGTCATCGTGAGCGGCCGGAACGGCAACTATACCGGATTGTCCCGCCAGAATGGCCAGGGCAGCCGGATCGCAGCGCATCTCGACACCGGCTTTGGCCCATTCGGCGGCGATCCTCGGCAGGTAAACCGCGGCGATGCCCCGGTGCACCAGCAGGGTATCCAGGGCGTTGCAGACGGTCGGCCGCTGCACCTTGGCATTGAAGGCGATAGCTACGGCGTCGTCTAGTTTGGCCGAGGCGTCGATGTACGTATGGCAGACCCCGATGCCCCCGGCCACCACCGGAATGGATGAGTTTTCCTTGATGAACTTGATCAGACCGGCGCCGCCGCGGGGGATGACCAAGTCGATGAAGTCGCACATGTGAAGCAGTTCCGGCACCAGCGCCCGGTCGGTGTTGTCGATGAATTGCACGGAGTCACGATCCAGGCCCGCCTGTTCGATGGCGTCGTGGATGACGGTCACCAGGGCTTTGTTCGAGTGGATGGTCTCCTTGCCCCCGCGCAGGATGACGGCGTTACCCGCTTTCAGACACAGGGCGGTGATGTCCACCGTGACATTCGGCCTGGATTCGTAGATCGCGGCGATGACGCCCAGCGGAACCCGTTTCTTGCCGATGATGAGCCCGTTCGGCGAGGTGCGCATATCGAACACTTCTCCGACCGGATCGGGCAAAGCGGCGATACATCGGACATCGGCGGCCATGGCCTCAAGCCGGCTTTCGGTCAGGATGAGCCGGTCCAGCATGGCGGTGTTCATGCCTGAGGCGCGGGCTTCGGCCTGGTCGGTGGCGTTGGCTTCGAGGATCCCGGACGCGTGCAGCATCAAACCGTCAGCGATGTTCGATAGAGCGGCGTTCTTCACCGTGGTGGGACTGTAGGACAAGTGGCGGCTTGCCGTCTTGGCGCTGCGGCATTTGAGTTCCAGGTCGGTCACGGCGTCCATATCTTCACCTGCGATGCGTTTATGGTTCAAGTATAGTTGAAGCCGGGCGGCAGAGGCAAGGCGTGGGTGTTCCTTGTCCGGATATGGCGCCGCTGTTATAATGACGGGCAAATCAGCTACCGAACATGACTGAAAAACTCTGCTACCGGCGCATCGTCATCAAGCTAGGCACTAACCTCCTGACCGGGGGCAGTGGCCGGCTGGATCACGCGGTCATGGCCGGTCTGGCGGCCCAGGTGGCGGCTCTGGCCGGCAGGGGCGGCCAGGTGGTCATCGTCACGTCCGGGGCTATCGCCGCCGGTAAAGAGAAGCTGGGACTGTACAAGAAGAACCGGGATATTCCCTACAAACAGGTGCTGGCCTCCGTGGGGCAAAGCCGGCTGATGAACCTCTATGACGGCTTCTTCAGCGCTCACGGCCTGACCGTGGCCCAGGCGCTTTTAACCCGCGCTGACCTCAATGACCGGTCCGGCTACTTGAACGCCCGAAACACCTTACTCGCCCTCATGGAACTGGGGGTTATCACCATCGTCAACGAGAACGACGTGGTGGCGGTGGATGAGATCCAGGAGGCCAAGTTCGGCGACAACGATAATATGTCGGCCATGGTGGCCAACCTCGTCGATGCCGACCTGCTGCTGATCCTGACCGATATCGACGGCCTTTTCACCGCGGACCCTCGCGTCGATAGAAACGCCCGGCTTATACCGGTTGTGGAGAAGATCACCCCGGAGATCGAATCCCTGGCCGGGGGCACCTTGAGCGCCGCCGCCACCGGAGGTATGGTGACCAAGCTGGAGGCGGCCAAACTGGCCACTGCTTCCGGGGTGAGGGTCGTCATCGCCTCCGGAGGGGAACCGGATGTCATCGGGCGCGTCGCCGGCGGGGAATGCCTGGGGACTCATTTTCTGCCCCAGGCCGAGCCTGACGCCCGCCAAAGGTGGCTGCTTTCCGGGTTGGCGGCGCGGGGACGCATTGTCATCGATGAAGGCGCTGCGCGTGCGGTCCGGCGCTGCGGCAGCCTGCTGCCGGCAGGGGTGACGGTCGTCGAGGGGGCTTTCAAGCGGGGTGATATCGTCCGCCTCATTGGAGCCGATGGTAAACAACTGGGTTACGGCATCGCCAATTACGATGCCGGCGAGGTGGACCTGATCAAGGGACTGCATTCCGACCGCATCGCAGACACGCTGGGACATAGTTACGGCGACGAGGTGGTACACCATAATAATCTGGCGAATTGTCAAGCGTAAATTCGAAATCTGCATATCGATGTCCGGACCTCTGGTTCAGGATAGTAATGATAGCACCGGTTAGGGAGAAGGGGTTTATTTTAAGATGGAATTAGGTAAAGTGTATAACCACGGCGGCGAGGAATGCCTGGGCGAGGTGGAATACCGCCTCCAGTGCAACGACGAAAGCGGCTGGTGGGGCGAATTGATCTTCTTGGAATTCATCCGCATCCAGGACGGAACCGGCTATTACATCGAATTGAGTGACGGTCGCCGCGCCGCATGTTCGCTTAAAAAACGGGTCAACAAAGCGGTTCATGGCATTCCGCCGCGCTACTATTACTATTTCCGTGGTGTGAGTCGCCTGGAAGCCAGATGACTGTCAGGTACAGCGGTGGCACGGCACGGCTCTATGCCAAAGATATTGAAAAGCCGGTGGCCGATGTCCGCTACCAGATGATGTTTACCCAGGGTACGAAATTCACCCGGATGAAGTGGTGGGGGGATTTCTACGCCAGCAAAGAACTCAAGAACACTGGAGAGTTCATCATGGAGTTCGAGGACGGCAGCCGGGGTGAGGTCTTCGTTCATACCGGAGGGGCGCCTCAGAGCAAGTCCGGCCGCTACCAGTATTCGTTCAACGGCCGCGGACGATTGTCCGGACTGCGCGGCTGCGGCAGCCATTCGGGCGGAAGACTGAGAATTAAGGCGACACCCGGCTGCCCTATGCCGCTAACTTTGAATGAACGCACGACCAGCGAAAAGGTCTAAAAAAAGGGAACTTAGTCCTTTACGCCTTTACCCTTGAGGTATTCCACTACGTTTTTAACGGTGAGCAGTTTCTCGGCATCCTCATCCGGGATCTCCAGTTTGGAATCCGGGGTGCTAAATTCTTCTTCCAGGGCCATGATCAACTCGACCAGATCCAGGGAATCGGCACCCAGGTCATCGGCGAAGCTGGATTCCATGGCGATGTCTTTTTCCTCGACGCCCAACTGCTCGATACCGATTTTCTTAACGCGATCAAAAACTGTGGCCATTCATTTTCCTCCGAATTTTGTTAGTCGCGCCGGGCCAGCGTTGCCACTGTGCTCAGCACCCCGTTTATAAATTTGGCGGAACTGTCCGATCCGAACTCCTTGGCCAGTTCCACCGCTTCGTTAATAGCTACCCTTACCGGGACACTATTATCGTGTAAAATCTCGTAGATTGCAAGCCGCAGGATGTTGCGGTCGATGGGGGCCATCTGAAGGACCGGGTACGTGGGAGCCAGCCGGTGAATCAGTTCATCGATCTCTTCCTGCTTCTGAAGAGTACTTGAGATCACCGCGCGGGCAAAGGTTTCCTGATCGGTTGGCAGGGCGACGGCGGCGACCTGCAGCTCGATAACCTTATCCATCGAATGGTGAGTCATGTCCAACTCATAGAGGGACTTGAGGGAAAGCACGCGGGCGTCGTGGCGGTTAGTCATGCTCAGAAAAAACCAAGTTGTCTATAGTGTCATTCCGCCGTCGACGGTCAGCGTTTGACCGGTGATGTAACGCGCTTCATCGGAGGCGAGGAAGGCGGCTACCGCCGCCACGTCGTCCGGAGTGCCGAGAGTCCCCAACGGGATGCGCTTGACCAGCGCCTGGTTCGCTTCCTCGGACAGGCCTGCTGTCATATCGGTGACGATGAAGCCGGGGGCGATGGCGTTGACCGTTACCTGGCGTGATGCCAGTTCTTTGGCTAACGCCTTGGTAAAGCCGATGATGCCGGCCTTGGAAGCGGCGTAATTAGCCTGTCCGGCGTTGCCGGTAAGGCCGACGATGCTTGACAGGTTGATGATGCGTCCGCCGGCGCGGCTTTTAAGCATCGGTTTGACGGCGGCGCGGCAGCAGAGATAAACACTCTTCAGGTTGGTGTCCATGACCGTGTCCCAGTCATCCTCGCTCATGCGCAGCAGGAGATTGTCGCGGGTGACGCCGGCGTTATTTACCAGGATGTCCAGCCGGCCGTAGGCGGCGGTGGCGGACTCGATCAACCGGGCCACGTCCTCGGATTTGGAAACATCGCCCCGGACGGCGATCGCCTGACCGCCGGCGGCGGTAATCTCCGCCGCCACTTTTTCGGCGCTCTCCGACAGACTGTTGAGAACCACGGATGCCCCGTCGGCTGCCAGCCTGAGGGCGATGGCGCGACCGATGCCGCGCCCGGCGCCGGTGACCACGGCTACTTTACCTTCGAGCCGCTTATCTAACCCCATGAGACGTCCTGCAGGTTCTTGATCGTCTGGGCGTCGGAGATATTCATCGTTTTCAGATCCCGGTTGATACGACGGATGAGACCGGTGAGTACTTTGCCCGGGCCGATCTCGATCACGGTGCCGACGCCGGCGCCGGACATGTATTCCACCGATTTCTGCCAGTAAACGCTCTCAGTCAGTTGCTTGAGCAGTTCCGCCCGGATATCCTCAGCTGCGGTTATGGGCAGGCCGGTGGTATTGGCGATGATGGGAATCTTGGCGTCCGTGAAATTGAGCCTTTCGACCACTTTGGCCAGGCCTTCGGCGGCGGAAGCCATGAGCGGGGTGTGGAAGGCGCCGGAAACGTTTAGCGGCACCACTTTGACGCCCTTGGCGGCGAGGGATTCGACAGCCTTCACCATGTTTTCTCTGGCACCGGAGAGCACCAGCTGGCCGGGACTGTTGTAATTAGCGATATAGACGCCGTTAGCGGCGGCGATCTCGGCGAGCCCGGCTTCATCCATTCCCAGCACTGCCGCCATCGAGCCCGGCGACTGCTGAGCAGCCATCTGCATCAACCGGCCACGCAGGGAAGCTAACTGGATAGCATCGGTGAAATCAAGGGCGCCGGCGGCAGCCAAAGCAGTGTATTCACCCAGCGAGTGCCCGGCCACGAAATCCGGCTCCGGCAACACTTCCATATCGCGGGCGGCGGCGAGGTAGGCAAGGCTGACCGTTACCATGGCCGGCTGGGCGATGGCGGTCTCCCTGAGCTTTTCCTCGGGACCTTCGAAGCAGAACTCGGAAATGGCAAAGCCGAGCCTTTCGTCGGCGGCCTTGAAAACGGCACGCGCGGCGTCAAACTCATCATAAACGTCCTGCCCCATGCCCGGCGCCTGGGCGCCCTGACCGGGGAAGACATAAGCCAGTTTGGGATTATCCACCTGAGTTCCCCCTGAGCTTTAATATGCCGAAGGCGAAAGAACTATTTTTGTTCTTTCTTGGCCTTTTCGGCTTTTTTCTGCGCCTTACCCTCTATGTCGAGGACCTGGCGGCCGTTATAGTCGCCGCAGGCGGGACAGGCCCGGTGCGACAGCTTCGGCTGGTGGCATTGCTTGCACTCCACCAGTTGCTGTTCTTCAAGGTGCAGGTGGCTGCGGCGCTCGCCCTGGCGGGCGGGGGTAGTTTTACGCTTGGGTACGGGCATCTTCCAGGGTCTCCATTTTCAATTATTTCTTGACCATATTATCGACTCTAACTATATCATAGTTAGTCATATATATTCCCGTTCAGAAGCGGGAGGAGCTTCAATTAACTTGCTGCCATTGATCCGCCCGGCGGCTACGACGCGAACTTGGGCGCGATACCAGGGCAATCCATCCGGCAGAGAGGCTTCATCGGCTGAGATAGGATGACGTACTGTCTCACCGCCTCCCTGAGGTCCAGATCGTGGTGCTCGTCGATGGTGAAGGTCTCATCCGGATCTTCGACATCCACCGGCAGGCCGCTCATCACATCCAGCGTCGGGAGGAATTCCTCCTGGAACGTCACCTTCAGCGCACAGTCGAAATCTCTCAGGCAGCGGCAGCATTCAAGCGGTAGGGCCGTTTCCAGGTTCGCTTTCACCAGCACCGATAGGTTGGTGCGGATCAACTGCACCTCGCCCTTGACGGTGACCATGTAACCGTCGATGTCCACCTGGTCGTCTACCTGGTATTCCCTGGTGGTGCCGACAGGCGACTTTTCCAATTGCGCCACGTTGAATATAAGCACGTCACCACCTCCACAAGTGGTCTATTATAAAGAACGGACTGCGTTTAAGCAAGAGAATCGCTACGCAAGGGGTGGAACCCGAAATCCGGATGTCTAAGGAACCTCTGAACCGGTTCCGTTAGTACTAATAATACCAAATAACACCGACGGAGTGAACGTCGGGGTACCGGCTAGCCTTCGATTAATGGCGTGATGGGTTGTTTGCCTATGATGCCAGCCTGGGCGGCGATGATGGAGGCGTGGGTGCGGCTGCGGGCTTGCAGCTTGTCGATGACGTTGCGCACATGTTTTTTGGCGGTATCCATACCAATGTTCAAATTAGCGGATATCTCTTTGTTGGAATCCCCGTTGCCCATAAGCCGGAGCACATCTACTTCCCTGGCGGTGAGGTGAGCGGCTTCGGCGGTGCGTTCGGCAAGGGTCTTGCGGCCGTTTTGCAGTAAATTTTCCACCGCAGCGCGCAGCAGCACCGTGGTCACCTGCGCGTCGCCCTGAATCACCCGGAGAATGCTCTGAATCAAGGCGTCCGGGGTCATATCCTTAAGGAAGATGTATCCGCCCGCGCCAGCGTGGATGGCGTCGATGACGTAAGAATCGTTGAGATTTTCCGTAAGCACCAAGACGGCTATCTCAGGGAATTCTTCCTTGATGAGGCGGGTGATCTGCACGCCGTCAACTTTGTCATTCCGGGTTTCGGTCAACACCACCCTGACCGGCTTGCCCCGGTCCCGGGCAGATTTTATATACTGCAGCGCCTGACGTTCATCCGCGGCATCGTCAACCCTGGTAATCCGCGGGTCTTTGGAGAGGATAGCCTGCAAACCTTCACGGACCACCGGGTTGAACCCGATCATCAATACTATCAAGGATTCAGGTCCCGTTTGCTGTTTGACCGCCATGATATGTCTCCTCAGTGACTCTGTCGGGCGAGCCCACACCACTTCGGGTGGCCTTAGGGTACCATTATACCCCCCTTTAACGCTATTTGCAGTACCCTGACGGTTACCGTTGTTTTTGCGTATCGGCCGCACCTTGATGCCCTCCGATTAACCTCCGGAGCGGGTTGTGTGGATGTAATGCAGGGCACATACTTAAATTAGGGAAATTCCGCTCTGCAACCCTCACGGAAAAACAGGCGAACCCTGCGGCCATCAAGGATAAGGAATAAACTCCGCATAGCGCATCCGGCGAGGAATACTAAGGGAAAATAGGTACTGAAGGTTCCATTTTTAGGTAAGTTTACTTTTGTACGGCAAGGGACTGCCGTTTGATAATTAAGAGATACATTAAAAGAACAAGCCCTGTTAAGAGCAGCGGGGACATTGTGGCGATATGGAAATACTGGAATTGAATGCTCTCCAAGAAGGCTATCGATGAAGACAAATGGTGGAACTTTACTGGCAATACTGGGTGGCATCATCGGCGTGATCGGTTTTGCGGCGTTTCAACGGGCAAACGAAATCATATCACAAGGTGATGCCATATTCGGCTTCGGGTGGTTTTTTTCCGATATGACCCGGGATGACGCCACACTGCTCCAGATAGCCGGGATCGCCGGAATGGTAGTAGGCGCCATCCTGTTGATAATAGGTTTGATGAAGGTTTTCAAATCTCACTGATATTAAGGCATAACGAAACAAAAGGTTAAGGAGGCAAAATGGATCTCTTATTACTCATCGTGGTCATCCTGCTCATACTCTGGTTCACGGGGTGGCGTGGAGGGTGGGGACGAGGTGGTTCCTCCAACCAGGGACTGATCCATATCATCTTGGTTCTGGCTGTGATAATCCTGATCGTCTGGCTGCTGAAAGCGGTGTTGAACATTTTCTAAATGTTAGGTTCAGGGTGTATCGGAAGTTGTATCATGGTTGATTTTGTCCTGTTGCTGTTCATCGTCGCCCTTTCGCTGTTGGCAACACCGGCGATCGGGGCATCGAACCGATCTGGCTACGGACACGACCTCGAATAACGAGGTAATCTGCAAGGAAAGGAGGTTACATAATGCTGCTTCTAATCGCAATCATACTCATAGTCCTGTGGGCGCTAGGTTTGTTTGCCTTCAGCCTGGGCGCGCTGGTCAATATCGCGCTTGTCCTGGCGGTGATACTTATAATCGTCTGGCTGTTGAAAAGCGTTTTCAGGGCGTTTTAGTCAACGTCGCACCGGTAAAAAATAGGAATTCTTCGAGGAGATAAAAAAATGAATAAATCATCGAGGTTCGTACCTACTATAAGACTGGAACAGTACGATGTGATCAACAAAAAGAACGAGGACATGGGTCAGATCCAAACCTTCGTCGTGGATATGAACGAGGGATTGATCGCGTTTGCGCTGGTGGCTTTCGGAGGCACCCTGGGTATCAGCGACAAGTGGTTCGCCCTGCCCTGGGAGGCTTTGAAGTGGCGTCCGGAAGATATGAAATTCGTCCTGGATATGCCGGCGGAAGTACTGCAGGAAGCTCCCGGCATGGACAAGGATCATTGGCTGGAAGAGATAGAGAAGTGGCAGAAAGATGAAGATATGGCGGATATCGACCGTTATTATACCCGCCACGGGTATAGGTCGTACCTGGGTGTTGTCCAGTCGGTGAACGTAAAGCGAGCCCGGCGCGTGGTGGACGCTAAATTCGAAATCAACAAGGATGTGGCGGGCGAGTTCCGGTTCAAGCTGATCGCCACCAATGGTGAGGTTATTGCGGTTTCCGAGGGTTACAACGCCAAAGCCGGTGTGCTGAACGGCATCGAGTCTGTCAGGAATAACGCACCGGATGCCCTGATCGACGACAAGACGGGCTAGTCTCACCTGGTCATATCTCATGCAAAGCAGGAATGGGAGCTGCCGCGACTTGCAGCGCTCCCATCCCTGTATGCCAAAACAAGGAAGAACCAATGAAGAAAAAATTGACTAACCGCCAGAAATTCGTTAAAAACCAATCCACATTCATTCTGTATGGGATCATCTTCTGGGTGCCGTTGGTAATCGGTCTTTATTTTGCTTACCTGCTGGCCGGGAGTGCCGAAAGCGTCGGACGCGGTATTCTAGGCGCGGTGGTACCTGATAACTACCTGGTATTCGGTTCCGGGATTATCTTTTGCTTCCTGATAGTGTATTTCACCGGTCTGGTACTGAAAACGACCAACCTGGGGAAAGTGCTGTCCAAGGTGCCCGTGGTAGGCCTGTTCTTCGGACAAGGCGAGATAATGACCATCGGCAGGCTGTCCAACATGCAGCCATGTCTTTTCCTTTATTCACCGACCTGCCTTTCTTACGGCTGGATACTCTCGGAAGAGAAGGTCAAACTGAGCAATCAGAAAGCATTATTCCCGATTATCAACGTCTATTATCCCAACGTGCCCACCCTGGTTACCGGGCAGGTTTACGCCGCCCGGAAAGACACGGTCATGAAACTTGCTAATTCGTCGCGGGAAGTTATCGATCTGCTGCTTTACGCTTTCCGCAGCCCGGCCGCGCTGGAATATATCCCATGGGAAGATGAATCGGAAGAGAATTTCATCGAACGTTCCCAGTATTTCGGGTTGAAGCTGGATACCGGTAAAAAGGATCTCGTTCTCGAGGAGATTCCCCCGGTACGGCGTAAGCGCACCTCAGCTGCAGTCGAATGATGTTGGGTCACAAACCCACGCCATCAAGCGCCGGAATTGAGATGGCGACAGAGCGCGAATATAGGGGGTGTAAAAACGATGCTGGGGGAGGATTATAAGAGTAGCACGCTACTCATGGCGGTATTAAGATCAATTGGCGGAAGGCCGTCCGATTGACCAAACGGGTATCTTCACCTATAATTAGTTAAGTGACAGGGCTGAAAATCCCGAGGAGTGATTCACCGCGAGAGGAATGCGGTGTCTTCGGTATCTACGCCCCCGCCGAAGATGTATCCCGGATCTCTTTCTTTGCCCTCTTCGCCCTTCAACATCGCGGTCAGGAATCTTCAGGCATCGCCACCGCCGACGGCCGCATCATCCATCATTACGCCCGTATGGGTCTGGTGTCCCAGGTATTTTCCGAGCATGCGTTGAACTCGCTCAAGGGTCATACCGCAATCGGTCACAATCGCTATTCCACCGCCGGTTCAAGCTGCTCCAACAATGCACAACCGCTTATCGTCGGCGAAGGGGACAATCAGATCGCCCTGGCGCATAACGGCAACATCACCAATGCCGAAGAGTTGCGCCGGGAGCTGGACGCGCTGGGCTACCATTTCAGAACCAGTACCGATTCCGAGGTCATCGCCAACCTCATCATGTCCGCACCGTTCTCCACACTGACCGAACGCATCCGCCATGCCATGGGCCGGCTGCGCGGGGCTTATTCGGCCACTCTCCTGACCAAAGACACTCTTTACGCCATGCGCGACCCGCTTGGAGTGCGACCTCTGTGCCTGGGGACTATCGGCCATGGCGGCTGGGTTGTGGCATCGGAGACCTGCGCGCTGGGGCATATCGGCGCCGAGTTCGTCCGTGAGATAGAACCCGGCGAGATCATCCGGATCGATGCCAACGGCGTCGAGAGTTATAAAGAAGATTCCGGCCGGCGCGCCCTGTGCATTTTTGAATATATCTATTTTGCCCGCCCCGACAGCATTATGAACAACCGCCTTCTCTACTCCGCCCGCCAGGCCATGGGCGCCGAACTGTCCCGGGAGCATCCGGTTGAGGCGGACCTGGTGGTCGGTGTACCGGATTCGGCTACGGCGGCGGGCGCGGGTTACGCCTTGGCCAGCGGCATTCCCCCGGCCGAAGGCCTGATCAAGAACCGCTATATGGGACGCACCTTCATCGAACCCACCCAGCGCATCCGCGACCTGGGAGTGAAGCTCAAGTTCAACCCGCTTCAGTCGGTGCTGGAAGGCAAACGGGTCGTCCTGGTGGATGACTCCATCGTCCGCGGCACGACCACGCCGCAGGTGATCAAGCTGTTGAAACGCGCCGGGGCCAAAGAAGTCCACATGCGCGTCTGCGCCCCGCCCATCTGCCACCCCTGCTTTTTCGGGGTGGACATGGCCACCCGGCGTGAACTGATTGCCGCGCGCATGAGCGTCCCGGAAATCAAGGATTACATCGGTGCCGATTCGCTGGGTTATCTCAGCGTTGAGGGGCTTATCCGGGCTGTGGGCGCGCCGAGAGACAATTTCTGCCTGGCCTGCTTCACTGGCGATTATCCGGTACCGGTGCAACTGGAGATGGACAAGCTGGCTCTGGAGGGACTGGCGACGAATAATTGCGAACCGGGTATCACCGCTGAGTTCGATGCAGAGGAAGTGCCGGCGGTGAATTACTAGCGAGCTGTCAGCCTTCAGCTATCAGTTTTCAGCTCCGTCGAAGAACGGGGCTTTTTTTGTTGTCTGGGGTGGGTTCGGGGAAACTGGTGAATGGCGGCGAAATAAAAAAGGGGCGGTTTTAACCGCCCCTTTTGTTTGATCGTCAGAAAAACCTAATACCGCTTGCGCAGTTCTCCGGCAATAATGTTGCGCAGGATCTGGTTGGTGCCCTCGTAGAGCTGGGTGATCTTGGCGTCCCGCATCATCTTTTCCACCGGATAATCCCGCATGTAGCCCACGCCGCCCATGACCTGGATGGCATCGGTAGTGACGCGCATAGCCACATCAGAAGCGTACACCTTGCTCATGGAAGATTCCATGTTGGCGCTCTTCTGCAGGCCGGAATCGACGGTGCGGGCGGAGGCGTAAATGAGGGCGCGGGCGGCCTCTATGTCCATGGCCATATTGGCCAGCATGTGCTGGACGGCCTGGAAATTGAAAACCGGCTCACCGAACTGGACACGGTTCTTGGCGTGCTCCATTGCCGCCTCGAAGGCGCCCTGGGCGATACCGACGGCCTGGGCGCCGATGCCCGGCCGGGATTTCTCAAAAAGTTTCATGGCGTAGAAGAAGCCCATGCCTTCTTTGCCGATAAGGTTCTCAAAGGGCACCAGACAGTCGTCGAAAAGGAGTTCCCGCGTCGATGAGGCGCGGATGCCCATCTTCTTTTCCTTGCGGCCGAAGCTGAAACCGGGCGTGCCCTTTTCCACGATAATGGCCGAAAGGCCGCGGGCGCTTTTACCGGGTTCGGTTCGGACGATAAGGGTGTAAAGGTCGGCGTCGCCGCCGTTGGTGATAAAACGCTTGCTCCCGTTAATTAGGTAGCCGTTTTCCGTCTTGACCGCGGTGGTCTTGACTGCGCCTGCGTCGGAGCCGGCGGTCTCTTCGGTGATGGCGAAAGCGCAAAGCTTGGCGCCGGAGGCGATATCCGGCAGGAAGCGGGCTTTCTGTTCCGCCGAGCCGTTGTCGATGAGGATATCGGAACCCAGAAAGTTAGCGGCATAGGACACGGCCACGCCGCCGCAGACGCGGGCGAACTGCTCGGTAGCCAGGCACAACTCAAAGGCGCCGCCGCCGATGCCGCCTAGTTCCTCCGGGATGGCGATGCCGAACAGGCCGGAAGCGGCGATCTCCTTCATGATCTCGGTGGGGAATTGCTCTTTTTCATCCAGCTCGGCGCGGACCGGCAGAACCTTTTCCTCGGCGATGGTGCGGGCCAGGTCCTGGACGGTGGTTTGAAGTTCATTCAAAAAATATTCCACGATTACTCCTTGTCAGGTCTTGTTGAGCGGAGGTTCAACGAATTGGGGCTATTATAGGCTTTCGTTGAAGGATTGTTCAAGTCATATTGAGATTGGCAATCTTACAGGCTGGGACCAGCATTTATCGGAGCTTGATTGACAGTCACCCGGCGGCGTTATACGATATATCGTTATTCAGCTAAGCGAGGTGTAAGTGAACAATATTTTTAAGCGTTTGGGGCATTTCATCGAGGATCAGCGCGGACTGGTCATCATGTTCAGTGTTTTGCTGCTGGTCGGCGCCATGTTCGGGGCAACCCGGCTGACCTGGGCTACCGGCATCGAGACGATGATGTCCACCGATTCCCAGGTTTATCAGGATTTCCAGGAATTCAATGAACACTTCGGTGCTGAATCGGTCATCGTCCTGGCGCGGGCGGACAACCTGTCGAATCTGGTCGACCTGGATAATATCGTTGCCCTGGACACGGTTGAACAGGAAATGAGTGCCGCGGACGGTGTGCTGTCTGTGGTTGGTCCCGGTTTCGCCCTGAGGCAGGCAATGGCACAGATGACCGGCTCTGCGGTGTTGCCACCGGATCAGGCTACATTGGAAGCCATCCTCCTCGATAACGGCGCCGTGCGCTCAGAGATGAAGCCGTTCTTCCCTTCCGACACCTTCGGCATCGTCATCATCACCATGGAGGGTGGGGTGACGCCGGAGCAGGTCACCGAAACGGTCAATGCCGCCAAAACATCTATCGGCGGTGTCTCCTTCGATGGCATTCAGGCCTCGGTCACCGGGGCATCGGTTATCTTTGCCGAGATGCAGACATTGATGAGTAAAAGCATGAGTACCATGATTGGTATCTCCATGCTATTGATGCTCATTATCCTGGCTGTTGTTTTTTCGGTACGCGGCTTCTTCGTCTGGCGGTGGCTGCCGCTGGGGGCGGTCGTTATCGGCAGTGTTTACGCCTTCGGCATGATGGGCTGGATATCGATACCGATCACCATGGTTACTATGGCCATCCTGCCTATCCTCATCGGTCTGGGTGTCGATTACGCCGTCCAGTTCCACAATCGTTATGATGAAGAAGCCCGTCGCGGGGAGACGGTGGCGGCAGCCATCATCGACTCCGTGACCCACATCGGCCCGGCCATTCTCATCGCCATTATCGCCGCCGGCCTGGGTTTTGCCGCCCTGTTCCTCTCTCCGGTGCCGATGATCCGGCAATTCGGCACTATTCTCATCATCGGCGTCATCGCCTGCTACCTGGTGTCGCTCTTTATACTGCTTCCGGTACTCTATGCTCATGACCGCCGCAAGCACATCAAGGCTGCCGCGGGCAAGAATTCCGTCATCGTCGATAATCGAACCGGTATCGTCGAACGATGGTTGGGGAAACTGGCGCCATGGGTCATCCGCAATCCGGTGCTGATCATCTCCATTGCCGCCGTCTTTACCATCATTGGCGTGGGGTTGGACAGCCGTATCGAGACGGAAACCGACGAAAATAAGTATATATCTCAAGACTTACCGTTGATGAAGGACTTCAACGAATTGGCAGCTCTTTCCGGCGGCTCCGCGGCGTTCAATGTACTGGTGAAAGCCGACAACGTCACCCGCCCGGAAGTGCTCACCTGGATGCTGGAAGCCCAGGGCGGAATGCTGACCCAGTCGGTCATTCCGGTGGTGGGGGTCACCGGCATCGCCGATACCGTGGCCCAGATCGGCCAGGGCCAGATACCGCCGAATCAGGAAGCCATCGATCAGATGCTAGGTTTCGTGCCGGAACTCCTCAAGGCAAATCTGTTGACCGATGATAAATCGATGGCTAACATCACCGTTCTCACCGGTCCGGGGCTCAACACCGAGGATCTCAAAGCTTTAAAGACGGTGGTCGAAGGTTACCTGGCTTCGCCGCCTGCAGGGGTGACGGCCACGGTTACCGGTCAGGGTGTCATCGGTATCGAACTCATGAACTCATTGACGTCAGGACGGGTCGAGATGACGCTTCTCGGCATCGGCCTGGTATTTCTGGGATTGTTCGTTCTTTTCAGGCTGAATCTGGTGAGGGCGCTTATTGCCACGCTGCCGATCGCCATGATCATCGGCTGGTCGAGCGTGGTGATGTACCTTGGGGATATAAAATACACCGCCCTGACCGCCACATTGGGATCACTGATCATCGGCATCGGCGTGGAGTTCACCATCCTGATGATGATGCGTTACCAGGAGGAGCGGAAAAAGGGTGAAAATCCGGCGGTGGCCATGACCACCGCCATGACCAAGATCGGCCGGGCGGTCATCACCTCCGGTCTGACAGTGGTCGGCGGTTTCGGGGCGCTGCTCTTCGCCCGTGACTTCCCCATTCTGACAGATTTCGGCGCGGTGACCATGATCAACGTCGGCTTCGCACTTGTGTCGAGTCTGGTGGTTTTACCGACGATCATCGTGGCGATCGATATGAGGAAAGAACGGAAGCTGGCCTGAGTCAAGACTTAACCGGCAGCGAATAGAAGAAAAAGGGCTGGAATTTGCCAGCCCTTTTTCTTTTAGAACAACTACATGATGTCAAATCACACCGGTTAGCTCTTTAGCCCATTCTCCGGCACGCTTCAGTTCACCGTCTTTGAGCGGACCCTTTTCGCTATTCACGAAAAAGCAGGCGGGCGGTGACTTCAGTTTGGCGCCTTTATCCTGCAGACTGGCGGCAATTCTTTCAGCGGCGTAGCCGAACATTTTAACCCATTTAGTTGAAAAACGGGTGTCGAATGTCGCGACGGTTATGCCACCCAGGGCGGAATCGGGTATTTCATCGATGAATGCCTGCAACGGTTTGGTTGGGCGGCCGCCCTGGGTCGGGGAGCCGACGATGAGGAGGTCACAGGTTCTCACATCGTCGCGGCTAGCTTCGCTTGCCCGAAGGACCCTGGCGCTGATACTCTCGCCGATAGCGCGAGCGACAGCCTCTGTATTGCCGTAACAGGAATCATAGACAACCAAGACATTCATAGCACACCTCTCCGGAGAGTGTACGCCTAAACCGAATCCGTTACAACGGAGAGGGGAAGCTGGGCGAGTATATTAAGCTACATACACTCCGGCGCAGACATCCCCATCAGGTGCAGCGTCCTGGCGAGTACGGTGCGAGCCGCCACCGAGAGTTTCAATCGGGCTTTGCTGAGGCACTCGTCCGCTGAGACGACGCGGCAGTCTTTGTAGAAGGAGTGGAAGGCGGTAGCCAGCACCTGGGCGTAATAGGCCAGGTGGTGCGGTTCCATGGTATCAGCCACCTGGGCGATGATCTCCGGCAGAAGCAGCATCTTGCGCAGGAGTTCCAGTTCCGCCGGTTCGACCAGTTTGGTCACGTCACCGTCGGAGTAATCGATCTGCCGGTCGCGGGCCAGACCGATGATGGAGCAGATTCGGGCGTGGGCGTACTGGACGTAGTACACTGGGTTCTCCGCGGACTGTTTCTTGGCCAGTTCCAGGTCGAAGTCCATCTGGGAATCGGCGCTGCGAGCCAGGAAATTGAAGCGGCAGGCGTCGGCGCCGACCTCGTCGAGGACTTCCCGTAGGGTGATGATCTCACCGGTGCGCTTGGACAGCCGGACCATCTCTTCGCCGCGGCGCAGCGTCACCAGCTGAGAGATGATGATGTGGAGGCGTGCCGGGTCGATATCCAGTGCCTGGAGCACCGCCTTCATCCGGGAGATATGACCCTGATGATCGGCGCCCCAGATGTTGATGCCCTTATCGAAGCCGCGGCGGACGAACTTGTCGTAGTGGTAAGCGATGTCCGAGGCGAAATAGGTCGGCGTGCCGTCGGAGCGGACGATGACGTTATCCTTGCTCTCGCCGAGGGCGGTGGAGGTGAACCACACGGCGCCTTCCTTCTCCACGACAAAACCCGCTTTGTTAAGCATTTCGATAACGGCGTCGTATTCACCACTATCGTACAGGCTCTGCTCGGAGAACCAGCGGTCGAAGCTGACGCCCAGGCTTGAAAGGTCCTGACGTATGACATCCAACATCTTTTTCAGACCGACCAACCCCAGTTGTTCCAGCGCCTCGGCTTCCGGCAGGTCGAGGAATCGTTCCCCCTCTTCCTGCAGGATGTCGCGGGCTAGGTCTTTCATATAATGGCCGAAGTAACCCTCGGCCGGCATCTCAACGTCCTTGCCCAACTGCTGCAGGTAGCGGGTATACAGCGACCGCTTGAAGGACATGACCTGGTTGCCAGCGTCATTGACATAATATTCCTGTTGAACATCGAAGCCGGCCGCTTTTAGCGCTGCCGCCAGGGCGCTGCCCAGAACGGCGCCGCGGCCGTGACCGACGTGGATGGGGCCGGTGGGATTGGCGGAGACGTATTCTATCTGGACTTTCTTTCCGGCACCGGTGTCAATGTTGCCGTAGCATTCACCTGACTCGATAACCGCTTCCACCTGCTCGGTGATCCAGGCATCGGACAGAGTGAAATTGATAAATCCGGGCGGCGCCACGGTGACGCTCTTGACCTCCGGTATCCGCGGGATGAATTCAACCAGCACCGCGGCGATATCCAGGGGCTTCATGCCGGTGGAACGCGCCATTTTGAGGGGCAGGGAGGCGGCGTAGTCGCCGTGGGCAGTGTTCTGGGGGTGCTCGATGATGATGGGTGGCAGGCTGACGGCCGGCAGTTTGCCGGCTTCCTGCGCCTGTGCGGCGGCTTTGGCCAAAAGGTCGATAATTACTTTTTTAACAGATAGAATTCCGTTCAAGTCGGCTACTCCAAGTTTGAGTCGTTTGAATAGGCTAGATTATAGCATAGTCGGGTTTAGTTGAGATGTTTTTAGGTATCTTCCGAACGCCGGACAGCCCTAACTCCACTCCCCCGTCTGCGGCCAGACGCGGATGAGTTCTTCGTACAGCGCCCGGTGCTCCGGTTTCTTCAGCTTCGGATCATCGGCAAAGAGGCGGGTGGCTTCTTCGCGGGCCATTTCCAGAATCGGGACATCGGAGAGCTTAGCCATTTTAAGATCCGGCAGGCCGCTTTGCCGGGTGCCGAAGAATTCGCCGGGGCCGCGGAGTTTCAGGTCTTCTTCGGCTAGGATGAAACCGTCCTGGGTGCTTTCGATGACTGACAGGCGGGCATTGGCCACTTCTGACGGGTTTTCGGCTAGCAGCATGCAGTAGCTCTGTTCTTTGCCCCGCCCCACCCGGCCCCGAAACTGGTGCAACTGCGACAATCCGAAGCGGTCGGCGGACTCTATGAGCATGACCGTGGCGTTGGGTACGTCGATGCCCACTTCGATGACCGGTGTCGAAACGAGTATGTCGAGGGTGCCGGCGCTGAACGCGCCCATGACGGAGTCCTTCTCCGCGGCGGACATGCGCCCGTGCAGCAGTCCCAGGCGGTACTGCGAGAAGGTCTCCAGCTTCAGTGACTCATATTCAGCGATGGCCGCCCTGGCCTGGACCGTCTCCGATTCCTCGACCAGCGGGCAGATGATGAAGGCCTGTTGCTTCAGTTCGACCTGTTTTCTGATGAAATTGTAAGCGCTGCCCCGCTGTTCCGGCTTGAGCCACCGGGTCTTGATGGTCTGGCGGCCGGGGGGCAGTTCGTTGATGACGGAGAGATCGAGGTCGCCATAGAGGGTCAGCGCCAGCGTCCTTGGTATCGGCGTTGCCGTCATGACCAGGATATGCGGATTGGTGCCCTTCTGCCGCAGGTTCTGCCGCTGCTCCACGCCGAAACGGTGCTGCTCGTCGATGACGGCCAGTCCCAGCTTCTTGAACTTCATTGCTTTCTGGATGAGGGCATGGGTACCGATGACCAGGTCAATCTCGCCGCCTTTCACCCGGTTGCGGGTCACCGTCTTGCCGGACTCCTTGGCGTCGCCGATGAGCAGGGCGACGGTCAGCGGGCGGTCGGGCAGGATGCCGAGGTGGCTGACCGTCTTGTCGCCCGCTTGTGTCTCAGTCGCCAGCAGTTCCAGCATGCGGGTTACGGAGCGGAAGTGCTGCTCGGCCAGTATCTCGGTCGGCGCCATGAAGGCCGCCTGGAACCCGGCGGCAATGGACATAATGATGGCGGCGGTGGCCACCACCGTTTTACCGGAACCGACTTCCCCTTGCAGCAGGCGGCTCATGGCCTCAGTACGGTTCAGGTCGGAGAGTATCTCGTTGAGCGATTTTTCCTGGGCTTTGGTAAGCTGGAAAGGCAGCGACCTAAGGAATCGATCGAGCAGCGCCTGGTCGGTGGGTATGGCCGCGCCGGGTTGGGATGATTGCCAGGCGCGCTTGCGGGCCAGCACGCCGAGCTGCAAGAAGAATAATTCGTCGAAGGCCAGGCGCACCCTCGCGGCGTCTTTCGATGCCTCGTCAGACGGGAAATGGGCTTGGGTGACGGCCTGCGGCAGGTCGATGAGACCTCGCCTTTGCCGTATCTCCTCGGGGAGATAATCGGGCAGCGATGGGGCGAAGCCGTCTACCACTTCTTTCATCAGTTTGCGCACGACGCGCGGATAGAGTCCGGCGGTCAGCGGATAGACCGGCGCCAGCCGCCCGGTGTGCACCAGTTCCTTGTCTTCCAGTTTCTCCCACTCGGGGGATTCGAAGACCAGCGTGTTCCTGAAGACCGTCACTTTGCCGGAGATCACCAGCCGGTCGCCGGTGTGCAGTTGCCTGGCCAGGAAGTGATTATTGAACCATACGGCGCGGATGTTGCCGGTTTCATCGCCCAGCACCGTTTCGGTGGAGCGGCGGCCGCCGGGGGTGGTCAGGCGCACCTCCCAGATGTTGGCGACGATGGTCTGCTCCGGGCCGGGCGACAGATCGGCGATCCGCTTAGTGCGGGAGTAGTCCACGTGCCTGGCGGGGAAGTGGTACAGCAGGTCGCGGACGTTCTCTATGCCGAGTTTTTTAAACTTGACGGCGGTGGTATCGTTGATGCCTTTGAAGGCGGTGACCGGGAGTTCGAGGGAGCCGGGGCGAAGGGGGGCGGTTATTTTGGGTTTGGGCGTGGATCTCTTTGGCGACGATGCTGCCACAGAATACCCCGGGTCAGATACCTCGGCGACTATCGGAGTCGATGTGACATCAGGTGCTTCGAGGGCTTCGGCAGCGGCAACGAACCTGTCGAGAGCCGCGGTGCGCTCCGCCATTGGCACTGCCGCATAGTTGAAAGAGGCCGTGAATTTTTTGAATTTGGCCAGGCGGCTTTTATCAGTTATTCCCGCCGTGGCTTCGACAGCCCAATTGGACAGGAACTTATCCAGCCCGCCGATGACGGCGGTGTTCTGAAAAAGTTTCTGACGCTCAAGCGCGACGACGGCGCGTAGTTTATCTAAAGCAAGAGGCATCGTTTAGATTATAACTCAAAAGGGGCGTTCTAAACACGGAATGAGGTCGCCCGCGGCGCGAATCGACGGCCGGTGCCGGTTCAGTGACGGATTGGGGACAGGTTTTGCCGGAAGGCCACGATGATGGCGCCGGGTCCACCGTGGGCGCCGAGAGCCGGACCGAGGCGTGAGACGTGGAGCCTGCTGGCGTCGACGAATTCACTCAGTCGCTCTCTCAGGCCTTGGGCTTCCTCCGGCACGGTATTGTAGACGATGGCGATTTCTTCGACATCCGGCGTTTTTCTTACCATCTCCACCAGGCTATCCAGCGCCCGGCTACGGGTGCGGGCGATACCCGCTGGCCAGAAGGCTCCGTCTCTCAGCGTCAGCATCGGTTTCACGTTCAGGATGCCACCGATAAGGGATTTGGCCGCCCCCAGCCGCCCGCTACGGAGGATGTATTTCAGGGTGTCGAAAGCGGCGACGATGCGCGTTGCCGCGGGAGCTTCGTTAACCGATTGAATAACTGCTTGCGTTCCGGCGCCAGCCTGGGCTAGCCGCGCCGCGGCCATCACACTAAGCCCGAGGCCCATGGAAATGGACATAGAATCTATCACCACTATGCGGTTTTTCTCGGCGATTAGATCACGCCCGTTCATTGCCGAGTTATAGGTGCCGGAGAGCTTGCCCGAAAGATGAATGGAAACAATTTCATCATCGTTCTTGAGCAGTTCGTGATACACTTCCGCGAAGTCGCTGGGGGAGGGCTGGGAGGTGGCGGGAATAGCGCCTTCGACAAGCATGCGCCGGTAGACCTCATCCTGGGAGATATCTATCCCGTCCCGGAATACTTCCTCGCCGAAGCGCACGTACACCGGCACGACGGTAATGCCGAGCTTTTTCACCAGCTCCGGCGGAATATCGGCGGTTGAATCGGTGACGATTATAATTGACATAATAGCTTATCAAAATCACGAAAACCCGGACGCCGTCGCGCCAGGGTGCGAAGCTCGGAGGCTAAGTTTTTCCCAGCACCGATACCGATAGCACGTTAGGGCCCATGTAGGCGCCCAGCACCGGGCTGACCGTGGTGCGGTAGATCTTGTTCGCCGGATGCAGGGCGGCCAGCCGTTCCACCAGGGCGTCGGCCAGGTCCGGGGTGGTGGCGTGCTCCACCGCCATCTCGTCGATGCTCTTGTGATCGGCGGCGAAGTTGTACAGCACGTCGATGCCCCCGGCCATGGAGCGGACCCGGGTGAGCGGCGCCACTTCACCGTTCCTGATGGTCAGCACGGGCTTGATGGAGAGCAGGGAGCCGACAAGCCCCTGCGCCCGGCCGATACGGCCGCCCTTGGCCAGGTATTTCAGGGTATCGAAGGCCATGACCGGGCGGGTGTCCGGGACGCGGCTCTCGACCTCTTTTTTGAGTTCGTCGAGCGACAGTCCCGTGGCCGCCTGTTTGGCTGCCCAGATGGCCAGCAGTCCCAGCGCCGCGGCGGTGGTCTCGGAGTTGACCACTTCCACCCGGCACTTGGGACTCTCCAGTAGTTGCACCGCCGCCAGGGCGGAGTCATAGGTCCCGGAGAGCTTTTTGGAGATGGCGATCACCAGTATCTCGGAGGTTTCCCGGCTGAGTTTTTTGTAGACGCTCAAAAAGGCGTTGGGCGAGGGCTGGGTGGTGGTGGGAAAGATGTCCTGCGTCGCCAGCCGCTTGTAGAACTCGTCGGTGGAGATATCAACTCGATCGAGAAAAGACTCACGTCCGAAAGAAACGGTAAGCGGCACCACGCTGATACCGAACTCTTTGGCCAGCGCCGGCGTGAGATCCGAGGTGGAGTCGGTGACTATGCGGACGGTCATGATGGTCTCCTTCTACAATAACCAATGACCAAGAGACAAGCACCAAACATATCCCAAAATCTAATCACCAATACCCAAACGTTTGGTCATTCGAATTTGGTTATTGGTTTCTGTTTGGTAATTGTATCTTGTATCTTGTGTCTTGTATCTTGTATCTTGGAATCTATTATTCCAGTGAAACGATGTAATCATAGTGCGGTTGACCGCCGTTGACCACTTCTATTTGCACCGAAGGATATTTTGCGTTGAGGCTGGCCGCCAGAGCCCTGGCCGTATCCTCTGTCGTATCGGCCCCGTAATATAGGGTCATCACCTCTACCTTGGAAAGATTTGTCTTTTCCAGGAGGTCGGCGAGTACTTTGTCCGAATCGTCATTCACCGCCGCCAGGTGGCCGTCGAGGAGGCCTATGGCCTGGTTTTTCTTGATGACCAGTTTATTGATCTTGGTGTCTCGGACGGCATGGGTGATCTCGATAGTACGGGCGCCCGCCCCGGCGTCGGTCATACGCTGGACGTTGGTCTCGAAGTCGGCCTCATAGTCGAAGGCCAACAGCGCCGCCACACCTTGTGGCAACGTTTCCGTGGCGATCACGGCTATAGTCTTGCCGGTGAGGTGCTTGACCTGCTCCGCCGCCGGGACGATATTGTTGTTGTTGGGCAGGATGATGATCTTATCCGAGGCGGCGTGTTCCACCGCCTGTAAAATATCCTTGGTGGAGGGGTTCATCGTCTGACCGCCGGGAACGGTGGTGGCGGCGCCGAGCGAACAGAAAACATCGGCGAAGCCGTCGCCGGCCACGATTGCCACGATCGCAATGTCCATAGTGGGCTGGCGGTCTTTCTGCAGTGCCAGGAAATCCTCATGTTGCTCATCCATATTGCGGATGCTGACTTTATGCACGGTGCCCAGGCGGGTGGCGTAGTTCAGCACCCTGCCCGGGGCCACGGCGTGGATATGGACGCGGATGGTCGTGTTGTCGCCGACCACGATCAGGGACTCACCCTTGCGCTTGAGGCGGGCGCGGATCTTCTCCGGATCAAGGTCTTCGCCTTTGAGCAAGAACTCGGTGCAGTAACCGAAGGGTTCCTCATCGGTGGCTGACAGCCGGGCTGATTTGGCCGTCACCGGCACCGTGCTGGCGATAACCCGGGATTTCTTGAACTGCATCTGCTCCGTTTCTCCGCGAAGATAATGGAGCATGCCTTCTAAAATGGTGAAGAGGCCCTGTCCACCGGCATCCACCACTCCGGCATCGCGCAGGGTGGGCAGCAAACTGGGCGTCCGCGCCACCGACTCCGAGGCGGCGTTCATGGCCGCCTCAACTTGTTGAGGGATCGAGGCTTCATTATCGGCGGCCGTCCGGGCCGCGGCGGCTACATCTTTGAGAACGGTCAGAATAGTACCTTCCACAGGGTTTGAGAGCCCCTTGTAGGCCGTTTCCACCGCCTGCGTCCAGGCATCTGCCCAGTCGGCGGCTGAGACCGTCTCTTTGTCTTTGAAGATCTGGGCGACGCCGCGCCAGATCTGAGAGGATATGACGCCGGAGTTGCCGCGGGCGCCCATGAGCGCCCCTTTGGCCACCGCGGCGGCTGTGGCGCCGGCATTGTTGACGGTGACCCGGTAGGACTCTTCCACGGCGGATCGGAGGGTCAGCAGCATGTTGGTGCCGCAGTCCCCGTCGGGCACCGGGAACACGTTCAAGGCATCGATATCGGAAGCACTTTTTTCAAGCCAGGCGGCGGTGGCGGCGAGCATGTCGCGCATCTCCTGACCGGTCATGGTTGTTTGAGCAGACATATTTCACACCTCAAAAAGAGCACCGGGTGCCGGCGCTGTAGTTCACCAATTTGTCACGAAGGGGCCGTTGTGCTATATTTACCGATGGATTGTATATTATCGTCAAACGAATAGTCAAAGGAGTCCCGATCCAAGGTCATGAAATGCGATTATTGCGGTAAAACCCCTCAATACGGCCATAACGTCAGCCATTCTCACCGGCTTACCAACAAACGTTCCCAGCCCAATTGTCATCCGGTTCGGGTTCTCTTGGACGGCAAGTCGACCCGGCTGTCTCTGTGCACCCGCTGCATCCGCACACTAGCCCGCACACCAGCATAAACCCTTTACGGATCTCGAAAACTGGTTTTAGAAACTACCGCCGATTTCGGCGGTAGTTTTTCTTTTTATGTGGGTCTTCGTCTGTGATCAGGCCAGCGACGATTTGGCTGTCGCAAGCGCTTCCGCCACCCGCCGCCGCGCCGTGCCTCCGGGGTTGTTTTTCGAGTCGATCGACGAAGTCACGGTGATCTCGAAAACATCGCTGCCGAACAACGGCGAGAATTCCCGGTACTCTTCGATGGAAAGTTCCGGGAAGGTTTTGCCCTCTTTGGCGCAGTGGCTGACCAGCCGTCCGACGACTCCGTGGGCGTTCCGGAAGCTCTCCCCTTTTTTCACCAGGTAGTCCGCCAGGTCGGTGGCCAGCAGGTAGCTTTTATCGACGCTCCTGAGCATTTTCTCCGGCCGGACCTTTATAGTCCGCATCATACCTGCGAAGACCTTTAGCGACAGCAAGAGAGTATCGACGGCGTCGAAAAGACCTTCTTTGTCTTCCTGGAGGTCGCGATTGTAGGCCAGCGGCAGCCCCTTCAGTGTCGTCAGCAGCCCCATTAAGTGGCCGTAAACCCGGCCGGTCTTGCCGCGGCCCAGTTCGGCCACGTCAGGGTTTTTCTTCTGGGGCATTATCGATGAGCCGGTAGCGTAGGCGTCGTCGATCTCGATGAAACCGAACTCAGCGCCGCTCCAGATGATGGTCTCCTCGGCTAGCCGGGACAGGTGCATCATGGCGAGCGCCGCCGCCGCCAGGTACTCGACGACGAAATCCCGGTCGGATACCGCGTCCAGGCTGTTGCGGCTGATGGCGGCGAAGCCCAGTTCCCGGGCGACGAATTCCCGGTCGGTGTCGTAAGCCACGCCGGCCAGCGCCCCGCTGCCCAGCGGCAGAACGTCGGTGCGCTTCAGGCAGTCGCTGAGGCGTTCCCGGTCCCGCTGAAACATCTCAAAATAGGCCAGGTAATGATGGGCTAACAGTACCGGTTGGGCGGGCTGGAGGTGGGTGTAGCCGGGTAAAGCCACGTCGATATGCTTTTCAGCCAGTTCGACCAGTGCGGTCTGCAATTCTTTGAGCGACGCATCTGTCTCGGCGATGACATCCTTCATATACATCCGCAGGTCGGTGGCCACCTGATCGTTCCGTGACCGGGCGGTATGCAGCCGACCCCCCGCCTCTCCGATCTTCTCCTTTAACCGGGCTTCGACAGCCATGTGGATGTCTTCCATCTCCGGCTTGAAGGCGAAGTTACCGTCGGTGATCTCAAGTTCGATCTCGACAAGACCTTTGATAATGTCCAGGGCGTCTGCCGATTCGATGATACTCTGCTTCGCCAGCATTCTGGCATGAGCCACGGAACCGCGGATATCTTCACGGTAAAGCCGCGAGTCGAATGGCAATGACGTGGTATACTTGATCACCAGTTCATCCGCGGGCTTGTCGAAACGGCTTCTCACATGACTCATCGAGTGTTTTATTCTCCCAATCGTCGAACTATCGCCTCTGTCCTATTCTCCTCTCCCCACGAGGGGAGAGGAATGAAAGGTGAGGGGGCTACCAACTCTTCCTTACTTGTTTTCTTTTTTTAAGAATTGTGCCCTCGCCTGCGTCCTGACCGGCAGTCCCCACAGCTTGATGAACCCCACCGCCGCCGAGGCGTCGAACTGATCTCCGGTCTCGTAGGTGGCCAGGTTGTGAGCGTAAAGGGAATACGGGGACTTGCGCCCCACCACCCGGAATCCGCCGCGTTCCAGCTTGAGCCTGACCGTGCCGGTGACGTAGGTCTGGGTGCTCTTGATGTAGGCGTCCAGGTCGGCTTTGTGGGCGGAGAACCATAAACCGTTGTAAACCAGGTCGCTGTATTCCTGGGCGATCTTTGCCTTGAACCGCGCCTGGTCCTTGGCCAGGGTCAGGGACTCCAGGGCGGCGTGGGCTTTGAGGAGCACCACGGCGGCCGGGGCCTCGTAGATCTCATGGGATTTGATACCGACCAGCCGGTTCTCCACATGGTCAATGCGGCCGATGCCGTGCGCCCCGGCGATCTCGTTCAATGTAGAAATAAGAGTGATGCCGTCCATGCGGTGGTTGTTCAAGGACACCGGCACACCCTTGCGGAAACCGATGGTGACGTAGGCCGGCTTCTCCGGCGTGTCCTTGACCTCACGTGTCCAGGCGAAAACATCAGCTGGGGGCTCCACCCATGGATCTTCCAGCACGCCGCACTCGCAGGACCGGCCCCACAGGTTCTCGTCAATGGAATAGGGGCTCTTGGCCGTTACCGGCAGGGGGATCTTGAACTTTTTGGCGTATTCAATGGTTTCCTGCCGGGTCATACCCCATTCCCGCGCCGGGGCGATAACCTTGAGGTGCGGCGCCAGGGCGGCGGTGGCCACGTCCAGGCGCACCTGGTCGTTGCCCTTGCCGGTGCAGCCGTGGGCGATGGCGGTGGCGCCCTTTTCCAGGGCCACGTCCACCATCAGCTTGGCGATCAGCGGCCGGCCTAGCGCCGTGGCCAGCGGGTACTCGTTCTCATACAGCGCGCCGGCTGCCAGCGCCGGGAAGATATAATCGTTGACGAACTCTTTTTTGGCGTCGATGACGATAGCGTCGATGGCGCCTACCTTGAGCGCTTTATTGCGGATGACGGTGAAATCACGCTCGTTGCCCACGTCTATAGTGAGGGCGATGACGTCCATGCCGTAATGTTCCTTCAGCCACGGGATGGCCGCGGAAGTATCGATACCGCCGGAATATGCCAGGACAACTTTTTCAGTCATAGGAGGCCTTTCTTATAATCGAGAAGTAGCTATATTATGCTACAAAGAGGGGTGGGGATGCTAGGGGCGGGGCTTCGGAGGCATTCCCCGCGGTAGTCCGGGCGTCTTGCCCGTACCAGAACAGTCAGGGATGCCTGCCCCGCCTTTGCTACGAAAACCTCACCGGTTCTTGTTGGAGGGTTTCGCTGTAGGGGCGGGTCTCAGACCCGCCCGCCCCGGTATGTCCTCGAAGTGCCGGATCGGTGGTTTTGATATCCGCGGCGGGCATGGTCTTTTTGCCGGAGAACAGCCTTTTAACCGCAGCCACAGGCAGGAACATCGATGTCCGCTGCCGGCATGCTACATAACGATCGCCGAAGTGCAGTTCCATCTCCTTCTCCTCCCGTTTGGCCAGCCGGTAGTAGAGAACCACCAGCATCGGCCACATGACGAGCATCGGCAGGGTGGCCCATTCCAGGAGCATGCCGAGGGTGATCAGAAGGAAGCCGGTGTATTGCGGATGACGGATGAACCGGTACAGGCCCTTGTCCACCAGTTCGCCCTTGCCTTCTTCCTTGCTCCAGTAGTGCTTGTAGATGTCGCGCCAGCCCCAGACGATAAGCCCGATGCCGATGAGATAGCAGAAGATACCGGCGAGCATGCCCCATTCGCCGATCAGGGAAACGAGCGTGTGACCACACAGCACCCCCTCCGGCAGCGAGGCGCCGATAACCCCGGAAACGATATACATCGTCAGCGGCACACCAAACATCTCCAGTGCCAGGGCGACGACAAATGCCAGATAAACACTGGCCGGTTTGCGCTGGCTTTTCTTATAAAAGGGAATGAAGAGCAGGAACAGCCCGAAAGTTACGATCCAGGCGATAACCGCCCACCAGTGCCCGAAATGCTCGTCCATGATGATCCTCCCGGTTCAGTGATATACCGGAACGGTTTCCGGTGTTTACGGACCCATCATAGACCCTGGCTATAGGATATACGCTCGGCATCTGGCGGGAAATTGACTGGCCGTTTGGATAGTAATTTACGGGTTGTCATTCTCTTTCAGGGTCCTATCCCCCCCCCACAAACCGTCATCGTGCTTGTCCCGACGAAGCGGGAGCCAACCCTTAACCGTCTTTGCGAGGAGCGAAGCTTAGCCTGTCCTGAGCGAAGTCGAATGGATGGCAATCTCATCGCCACCTGCGCGGATTCCACGGCGGCTTTCCCAACATAAATCAACCGTCATCGTGAGCCTACGGCGAAACGATCTCAATGCCGCTATGAGCAGAATGAAGGAAGGCCGCCCGGAATTGTTTTTTGTTTTTTCACAATGCATTTTTTGGAAACAATCTCCGTTTTCACGATTAGGCACCCGGGTGTCCAATCGTGAGATTGTTCCAAAACAATAATTGAATCAAAAAACAATTATCCTCCGGTCAAAGCTGCCAAAGGCCGCCGGGGGGTATTGTTTCGGAATTGTTTGAATTCAATTCCCGTTATTCAGTTTTAAAAGAGCAGGGAACACTTCGGCTCCGCTCAGTGCGAGTCAGCCAGGCAACGGTCAACGCTTCAGCGGGGAACCGGGCTGCCTGATTCGTATGCTTTGCGAAAACGAAGGAAACGAATCCGTTTTCCACTATCAGCCTTGCCTGGAACCGCTACGGAGTGAGGCGAACAGGCATAGGGCAGACTGGGGTTTGACCAAGGAGAACATATGATACCATACCGTCACTCGTAGGTTGTCAAGGGGATTTGGCGGGTTTTAGAAATATATATTCCTATGAAACGATGGAGTCACCTGACAGACACGGTTAAACCCGGAAACGGGCGCTCTAGTCCAAAATGGGTTTTCCTGACGATATTCTCCCGGGTCGTGTAGGGACACGGCGAGCCGTGTCCTCCATGTTCTTTATCTCCTTGACCCGCTTGCCGTTGCCGTCATAGACGTACTGGGCTATGACGCCGGTGCCGTCGCTGATGGAGATCAGGTGGTTTTCGGCGTCCCATTCGAGGGTTTGGAAATTCAATTGTTAAGGTGACATTGCGCTTTAAGTATTTTTAACCTGGAATGATCTTAGGCCTATGTAAGATGTAAATGAACCAATAAATTGGGAACACTACAGCATTACCTAAAATGAGAATGATGGTCCATATGGTTTTATTACCTTTGGCTATTGATGGATTATTTTGTACATCAATAATATAGAATATCAGTAAAAGGGGTATCGTGATAAGTGTGACCCAATAAAACCCCA
Source organism: Dehalogenimonas sp. THU2 (assembly GCF_039749495.1). Taxonomy (NCBI): domain Bacteria; kingdom Bacillati; phylum Chloroflexota; class Dehalococcoidia; order Dehalococcoidales; family Dehalococcoidaceae; genus Dehalogenimonas; species Dehalogenimonas sp. THU2. The sequence goes on from NZ_JBDLLU010000004.1 coordinate 155,138, forward strand.
TGATGAAGATGTTTTCATATGGATCAATAGCCATTATTACAACAGTAACTATTAATGTTGATAAAAGAATAGAGGGCAAAACACTCCCAATTCCGAGGATAAGTTTGAAAAATTTGTTCATAGTTTATTATTTCCATGGTCTTGTGCGATATTATTAGGCATTATTTCATAATTGTATTTACGTTCGCGCCAAATATGAAAATACCAATAGAAAGGATTAATTCCAAAATTCCCAGTTATCAGGCCAAATATCCAAAGTCGTTTTTGGTTCTTATTCATGATATGTCTATTATTTAACAAGTGAACAATATTGAAAATAACCATAACTGGAATAGAAATGAATGTGATATACCCTAAGTTTACCCAGAATTGGCTTGTGGCTCTCACTCCTTCACCCACAAATACCAATAGAAGCAAAAACAGGATAAATGGCAATAGATTTAATACACCTAACACAATTCTAGCGAAGATATTTAACTTCATATGAGCATTTCCTCTGTTGATAATTACGGCCAATCGTTGTCCCTTCCGCGCCTATATGCGGTTTCGACCCAACCGGGCATGGCGTCATAAGCATTGATACTTGAAATTTCTTTTATTGACGTTTTACCAAAATCAATTGACAATCCCAAATCAAACCCAACATAAATATCATTTTGACCTAGTCCACCTATAGGGCCTTGCGAAGATAACCCTAACGACCCCTTCATTTCTGTATCGAAAAGGGTCACGACGAAAGAGGCTTCCGCCGTCCAGTTATCAATACTATTTATATCTAATGGTTGATCAGGTGAAAACACATTCCAAGTCCCACCTAAACCCAAGGTGAGACCACCACCGTGGGTTTCAATTATATAATGCTTGCCGTCTGAGCGCTTAACGACAATTTTTGTATGATTATAAGTGATCAACAAACCAACATTTTCAGAGTATCCCCATAGTATCGTATAGGAAAGATTATTACCACCAGGCTGCGGCGCTTCCGGGGTAACCGACTGTGAAGGGGCAATCGGCAAATCATCACCCGGATCAGGTTGGGAGCCACCTGGAGGATTCGACGGTTGGGTCCCGGCCCCTGTCCAGGGATCATCGGCATCGTAAATAGGCTTGTGACCACTAGGGTCTATATACTTGAGCGGATTGTTGAACACATAGGAATATCGGTTCAGAGCCTGGGGATTCGAAAAACTGGGCACCACCGTATCCGCACTAATAAACCGCCCAATAGCCGGGTCATAGTATCTGGCGTTGTAGTAATACAGCCCGGTGGAGTCTAACCTCTGGCCGGTGAATTTCTCGTCCGTTGGAACTGAACCAGTGCGGGTGTCACCGTAAGGATAGGTTGTCGTAGAGCCTAAAGAGCCCCCGCTGCTGTCCGTGACTAAAGAAGTGCTGTTCAAGCTGTCCTGGTGAAGGAAACTTAGAGTTGTGCCTTCGCGTTCGGCAACGAGCTTGCTTCCCAGATAGTAGTAGGTAGTAAACACCCCGGTGGTCAGGTTCTTCTCATAGTACTGGTTGATGTAGAGGATGGTCTCCCCGTTCTCTATCTCCTTGACCCGTTTGCCATCGCCGTCGTAGACGTACTGGGCATCGGCGCCGTTGCCGGTGATGGACACTACCCTGTTCTCCACATCCCAGGTGAGGGTTTGATATGGGGCGATAGCTGTCAGTGTGGCCGTGGCCGAAGCCCCGGAC